>VBOL01000243.1 GCA_005887945.1 Nitrospirota bacterium | reverse complement strand
TGCTGTTGCCCATCTTGATCCATGCTCGTAAGCAAAATCTCACCTGCCCCATACTGCGCCATCGTCTTCGCCCATTCGACGACATCGAGACCGGTCGACTTGCGGCCGCCGTGGGTGAACACTTCCCACCCTGCCGCCGGCGCAATGCGACGCTTGACGTCGATCGCCACGACGATACATTGCGTCCCGAATCGCTCCGCCGCCTCCTGCACAAATTCAGACCGTTGGACTGCCGCCGTATTGATGCTCACCTTGTCCGCGCCCGCCTTCAACAGCGCCCGGATGTCCTCGAGCGTTCTCACTCCTCCGCCGACAGTCAGCGGCATGAACACTCGCGCCGCCGTCTGCTCGACCACGTCAATGATGGTCTTAC
>VBOL01000242.1 GCA_005887945.1 Nitrospirota bacterium | reverse complement strand
AGCGACCCGATAATCTAATTTGCCATCGTAGAGGGCTTTCCCCACGATCGCACCTTCAACCCGTGGACCGAGCGCCTGCACGGCCTGCAAGTCTTCGACGCGCGAAATCCCCCCTGAGGCGATCACGGGGAAGGACGACAACTCAACCACCTCCCGCAACACCGCCAGATTCGGCCCGCCCAACATACCATCGCGGGCAATGTCCGTATAGATGACGGCGCCCAAGGCATAGCCTTCTAACTCCTTGAGCATGTCTGTCGCCTTCGTCTCCGATATGACCGCCACCTTCCCATCCCGCGCATCCAGTCCCAAGAGAATCTGGCGAGGAAACTCCCGGCACGCCTGCCCTAAGAAAGACCGATCGGTCAATGCCGCAGTGCCGAGCACTACCCTGGTCACGCCCGCGCCGAGATAGCGACGCACAGTCTCGATCGACCGGATCCCTCCTCCGACCTGCACCTTCACCGTCACGGTGCGAATGATCGCTTCGATCTGGGGAAGATTGCGCGGCTCCCCATACACGGCTCCGTTCAGATCCACCACATGGATCAGCGTCGCACCTCCTTGTTGCCATTGCCTCGCGATAGCCGGCACGTCGTCGGAATAGACCGTTTCAGCCGCCATGTCGCCCTGACGCAACCGCACGCAGCGGCCATCTTTTACATCAATCGCTGGAATAACGAGCATACATAGAACCGTCCCCTGTTAGCGTTCCCCTTCCGTTCCAAACGGAAATTCAAGGAGCATATGATCAACCCCGTAGATCGCCAGCCCCTCCGCCGTCACAAACACCCCATGCCGCTGAATGAATCCCATAAAGTCCTCCGTCATCGGCCGCTGCTTCTCGTAGTAATTCCCTTCCCACAGGACTTGCCCGTCAGCCGCGACGACCTTGGCTTCAAAACCCACCGTTGCCGGGGGGTTGGCGCCAAAGCGACCACCGACTCGTTCCTGGTACACCAACACTTGGCCGATCAACGAGGCATCCGCCTTGAGCTGTTTTGCCACCGTCACCGCTGATGACTGACCGGCGGAAGGTTGAGGCGTCGCTGGAGAGGCCAACACTTTCGCTGCCTCACTCGGCGAAAGCACTATCACACCCTGCCTTGTCTTCAACCGGCTCCACAGTAACTGTGTGACGGTGGCCCCAGCGCCAGTCGGCACTGTGACTGTTTGCCGAAGAGGCTGTTCGGTATTCGGCGGCACCGCTATCGCCATATCAGACCTGCGAGCCCCCGGCGGCACTGAAAAGGTCTGACCGACGGTGTCCCTCAACTGTGGCGTCGCGAGAGTCGTGAATGGTACCAAAGCGATGGTACGAATCTGATAGCGCGGCAATTCCGCTGACGCCTTCGTCGTCACTTTTGATCCGCTGCAGCCGGCAACCGCCAGCACAGCCAGTCCTACCAATGCCATCGACCATCCTTTGTGGCTCATCATGATCATTTCCAGGATCCAAAATTTTTGATCAACCGTAACCCGACGGCCTGACTCTTTTCAGGATGGAACTGACAGGCCACCACATTGTCCCGCCAAATACTCGACACAAACGTCGTCCCATAGTCCGTCGTGGTTGCCGC
Source organism: Nitrospirota bacterium (assembly GCA_005887945.1). Lineage (GTDB taxonomy): Bacteria > Nitrospirota > Nitrospiria > Nitrospirales > Nitrospiraceae > Palsa-1315. The sequence continues at coordinate 7,668 of VBOL01000242.1, read as the reverse complement.
AACGGTCTTGTCAGTGGGATCGACATAAAAGGAATGCACAAAGTACCAGTACGACCCGTTGGAAATCCCTTCGAACAGGGGACAGGGCCGCTCGTTCGTCACATTATTCCAACCCATATGCGGCACCTTCAGCCCCTGATCGGCAGCAAATCGTCTGACCTTGCCGGGGATCATGCCGAGCCCCTTGTGAGTCCCAAATTCCTCACTTTCCTCAAACAACAATTGGAGCCCCAAGCAGATTCCCAGAAATGGTTTTCCCGATTGAATCGCTGCACGAATCGGTTCCACCAACCCATAGCGCTCAACATTGTCCATGCAATCGCCAAAGGCCCCGACACCAGGCAGGACGACATGACTCGCATTCCCGATCACACTCGGATCACGCGTGACCACCGCCTGATGCCCCACCGCCTCAAAGGCTTTGGAGACACTGCGGAGATTGCCCATGCCGTAGTCGATGATCGCAATCATATCCAATTCCTGCAGAATGCTGAAAAAGTCCGCCAACTTCGTTCTAGCATCGTTCAGACCCTCAACGTACCCCAAGGGTACGCCTCGGCCCTTCACTCGCTGCGGCCTTGCTGGACGGGCTTTTTGAGCATCCTGCGGGAGTATTCTCCTGTTGTGGCACACGGCCGGACTATCGAAATACCGTTCTGCTAAGTGTCGTTTTTCCGCAGCCTTCTGGAGGCGTGAGGCCTGGGGCTAGTGGTTAGAGGAAAGACTCTTGTTCCGCTCATACCTATTGCCCCACACCTCCTACCGCTTGCCCAGCGTAAGGGCGTAACAATACCGCAACTGACGCCGTCCTGCCACTGCCAAACTGAACAGGGGAAACTGTAGGGACCTAGAACTTAGAGTAAAGAGGCCTGAGCCAGTTCAGCCACATCGGGGAATGAACAGGCAGACAAGGAAGGTCTCCGGTATTCCACAAAACCCAGCCAATAACTGGGATACTCACAGAGCTGTTGCTGGCGGCTCCAGTTATTCGACCCACCTTGGCTTTCGTTCTCGCTTTCCGAAAACCATCTCAAAGAAGACGGCCTCATCTTCGCCTGCACCAATTCTGTTGAAACGTATGAATAGGGGACAACCCGGCGTGCTCCTCTATAATTCGTTCCTGTCCCGCCTTTTGCGCAAAGATAGCCTGGTACCCGAAACGACAGACTTGCCGATTGATCATCTCGACTGAGCCAGTATCCGACAGATCCGCTACCCCTAACCCCTCTGATGCAAACCGGTCCCGCCCCGACGAGTCTCCATAGATGATGAGTGACGGACTAACGGGAAACAGCAAGACAACCGGACCATTAGGCTGGAGAACTATGGCCGCAGGTCGGCGTCCTGAACAGAAGGATCGAACCATATTACAGGATTGTCACTAGTCAAAAATGGTACGTCGATATTGTTGTAAATCGCAAAGAAGCCGATCCGATCGAGCACGTGACCAGTTACCCGTATCACGTGAACCATGGCGTGAATGGATTGGTGTGGGTCGATAGTGACTTCAACATGGTCAAGTAGGTCTTCAAAGCCCACGGGCTTCGGCGGTAGCTTCCCCGCCGCGTCCAATCGACGAACCTTGGCCTTTACCTCTTCTGCTTTCATCTTCTCAATTGCATCACGACTGGCGGGCACGCACGCACGCTGCAGGACCATGAAACCGAATATGTCCACCAGGGAATCATTGAGATTCTCTCGACGGTAAAGTTGATCAACGATCCTCGGCCACTTGGTTTCTATGCTTGGGAAGCAATCCTCGAGCGCATTGTGATCTTTCCCGCCCTCAGGTCTCGGCTGGGAGTAGTAGAACTTGTGAAAGCCTGTATTGTCGGGTGACAACGGAATGGCCTCGTACGGATTATCCTTGCGATAGACCAGGACTTTCACGCTGCTATCACAGAAGGACTTCAGATAGGCTTTCGGGATGTAGTGATGACGCTTCTTGTCCATTTGAAGCAGAAGTTGTGACTCAGGTCTTGCAATCACGCAATTTGCCGATCCGCTCATGAAATGCAAAAGGGCAGGCTCCTACTTCAGAGACCTACCCCAGTACGCAATGGCGTTTCCCATTGCCCTGCTCTATTTTACAGCATCCCCTTCGTGGACAGGACCTTCCCTGCCAACCGTTCCTCCAGCATCGTCGCTTGATCCAACGCTTTGGCCAAAGCTTTGAAGACGGCTTCCATGATGTGGTGCGGATTGCGGCCGTACATGAGATTCACATGGAGATTCAAGCCGCCGTGGATGACGAAAGCCTGGAAGAAATCTTCGAATAATCCTAGGTCGAACGCCTTGATCTTCCGGTCCGGCAATGCCATGTTGTAGACGAGGTAAGGCCTGCCGCTGAGATCGACGGTGACTTGGGCCAGCGTCTCATCCAGCGGTGCTGAGGCGAACCCGAACCGCTTGATACCCGCCTTCTCGCCCAAGGCCTGATGCAGCGCCTTGCCCATAACAATGCCGACATCCTCAACCGTGTGGTGTTCGTCGATATCGATATCGCCTTTGGCCTGGACCGTCAGGTCGAAGAAGCCGTGCTTGGACAGCAACTCCAGCATGTGGTCGAAGAAGCGAATCCCGGTGTCAATCTTCCCTTGGCCGCTGCCGTCCAGCGTCCATTCGACACGGATATCCGTTTCCTTCGTGGCACGGTGAATCGACGACTGTCGAGATGCAGATCCGTTCTTTTTCATGAGAACCTGCTCTGGGCCGACTTGGCATGCGCGTCGAACCCTTCGATGTGGGCCAACCGAACGAGATGATCTTTTACCTTGCTCAATTCCTCGCGCGTATAGTGCACGATGTTGCTCACCTTGATGTAATCGTGGACGGAGAGCGCCGAAAAGAAGCGCGCCGTCCCACCGGTCGGCAGGACGTGATTCGGGCCGGCAACATAATCCGCGACCGATGGGGGAGTGTATCGACCCAAGAAGAGCGCCCCCGCGTGACGGATTTTCTCTAGATAGTCAAACGGTTCATCGACCGAGAGGGTCAAATGTTCCGGAGCAATCTCGTTGGCCACATCGATGGCTTCGTCCATCGTGGTGACCACGAAAGCCACCGAATGGCGCGCAATGGACCTGGCCGCGATCTTTTCCCGTTGCAGCCCCTTCAACTGGCTGCCGATGAGTTGCACCACGTCCTTCGCCAACTGGGCCGATGTGGTGACGAGATAGACCTGCGCATCTTCGTCATGCTCCGCTTCGCAGAGAAGATCGGCCGCGACATGGGCCGGTTTGGCGTCGCCATCGGCGACGACGAGTAGTTCGCTTGGGCCTGCCACCATGTCGATCCCGACCGTGCCGTAGAGAAGCCGCTTGGCCGTCGCGACATAAATATTGCCAGGGCCCACGATTTTGTCAACGCGTTGGATGGTCTTTGTCCCGTAGGCCATCGCTCCGACGGCTTGCACGCCACCGACGCGATAGATCTCCGTGACGCCGGCGATGTCGGCTGCGACCAGTAAATAGGGATTGATCTGGCCTTTTTGCGGCGGCGTACACATCACCACACGGGAGACGCCCGCGACCTTGGCCGGAATCGCGCACATCAAGACCGATGAGGGATAGACGGCCTTGCCCCCCGGCACGTACACCCCGACCGCATCGACCGGCGTGACCACCTGCCCCAGCGTCGCCTCGTTGTCCTGATACATCCAGGTCTTGATGCGCTGGCGTTCGTGGAACGACGTGATCCGCCGGGCTGCAAACCGGAGTGCGTCCCCCTCGTCTTTCCGAATGTGGAAGTAGGCCTCTTTGATCTCTTCGGGGGTGACGCGCAGCGCCGTGTCTTTCATGGAGACGCGGTCGAACTGTTTCGTATAGCGAAGGACGGCCTTATCGCCGCCCCGTTCTACGGCTTGCAGAATCGACCTGACCGTCTTCTCGATGGCAGCCCCTTGCACGCGGGCACGCGACGCCACTTTCTTGAGTGCGGGGAGAAAGGCTCGCTCGGTGGATGCCACAATCTTCATCTGCGCGTCCGTCTGACCGTTCGACGTACCCCACGCGAAGACTTGCGCGGAGCGGATGTTCGAAACCCGGTTGGTGTCCCGCTGACAGCCCGGAGCTTTCTGATCAGCTCTGTGACCACCGCATGCTTCAGCTTCAGACTCGCTCGATTGACGACTAACCGGACCGTAGACTGCGCGATGCACTCCACTTCGACGAGGTGATGCGCCTTTAGCGTGTTGCCGGTCTCGACCAGATCGACGATTCGATCGGCCAGACCGACCAACGGCGCCAGTTCAATCGAGCCGTACAACTTGACGATTTCGACCGGCACGCCGCGCTGATTGAAATACCGCTCGGTGATCTTCGGATACTTGGTCGCTACCCGAATTTTCGAGGACAGCCGGTCGCGTGAGGCCTGCCCCTTGAGCGTAGCGACGGCGATTCTACACGCTCCAAACCCTAAATCCAATGGCTCATATACGTCGCTGTCCTGCTCCATCAAGACGTCTTTCCCGACAATCCCGACATCCGCCGCACCATATTCGACATAGGTTGGCACATCGGTCGGCCGCACAATCAGGAAGGTCATTCCGATCTCAGGACAGGGGAACACCAGCCGGCGACTCTCGGTCGAGAAGCTGCCCAGGGCATATCCCGCTCGGCGAAAGACGTCCAGCGTGAGATCCAACATCTTCCCCTTCGACAAGGCAATCGTCAGCATGATGTCAACGCGTCTCGGCCGGAGCCGCTCCCTCTTTATGACGGGTGATCATCGCACCCAACCCACGCAGTTTTTCTTCCATCCGCTCATAGCCGCGATCCAGATGGTAGACCCGGAGAATCTCCGTCGTGCCTTCCGCCGCGAGACCAGCCAAGACTAATCCGGCGCTCGCGCGAAGATCGGACGCCATCACCGGAGCCCCGGCCAACCTGGTTGGTCCGGCCACCACCGCGCGATTGCCTTCGACCTTAATCTCGGCACCCATCCGTCGCAACTCCTCGACATGCATGAAGCGGCTTTCGAACACCGTCTCCGTAATCACGCTCATCCCATCGGCGATCGTCATCAAGGCCACCATCTGCGCCTGCATGTCGGTGGGAAACCCGGGATACGGCAACGTCCGAATGTCGATCCCTTTGAGTCGCGATGCCGCGTTGAGGCGAATCCGTTCCTTCTCCACCTGCATCTCGACGCCAGCTTCCCGCAGCTTCATCAGCAATGCGTCCAAGTGATTCGGACAGCATCGATTGAGTGTCACTGCTCCCCGCGTAATGGCCCCGGCCACCAGATACGTTCCTGTTTCAATGCGATCTGGAATGATGTCGTGATCGCTCTCGTGCAACTCACGGACACCTTCGATAGTGATGACATCCGACCCGGCACCCGCGATGCGAGCCCCTCGCTTCACGAGAAAATTCGCGAGGTCCACGATCTCCGGTTCCTTCGCGGCGTTTTCAATGACTGTGGTCCCACGGGCGAGCGACGCAGCCATCATCAGATTTTCCGTTCCGGTGACCGTCGGCGTATCGCAGTAGATTTGTGCCCCTGTCAGCCGCTTCGCTTTGGCGCGAATATACCCGTGTTCCATCGAAACTTCCGCACCCATCTTGGCGAGTCCGGCAAGATGGAGATTGACAGGCCGTGACCCAATCGCACAACCACCTGGCATCGACACCGTGGCTTCCCCCCATCGCGCCAGCAACGGCCCCAACACGAGCACGGAGGCCCGCATGGTCTTCACAAGATCGTACGGAGCCTGGGTCGACGTGATCACATCGGCGTTAATGAGCGCGCGACTCCCCTCATGGTGAACCTTGGCGCCCAAGATGCCCAACAACTTGCCCATGGTGAGGACATCCACCACGCGAGGTACGTTGGTAATGACGCACTCGCCGCCGCCAAGAATGGTGGAGGCAAAGATCGGCAACGTGGCATTCTTCGCCCCGCTGATCTGGACCTCCCCTCGAAGCGGTATACCGCCTGTGATGACAGTACGATCCATCGTCTCCGCCCCTACGTTCCTATTCGCTCCACAATCACCACACGCTCAAGCCCCGCCGCGTCGTAGAGCAGCTGGTGGAATCCGTACCCGGATATCTGGTCGACAATTCGGCGCATCGCACAAGCCTGGCCGGCACCAATTTCCATGATCAGCGCGCCGCCGGGAGCCAGGTATCGCCCAGCCTCCTGCAGCAGCCGTTCGTGCAACTCCGTCCCCTGAGGCCCTGCCACCAGCGCGCCTCGTGGTTCAAACAGCCGCACTTCCGGCTGAAGTGTCGCCCAATCAGCCTCCGCAATATAGGGAGGGTTCGAGACGATGACGTCAATGCGCCCTTCCATCTCCTGCTCCGCCAATGACCTCAGCAAGTCGCCTTCCAACCATGTGATGCGCTCGCATACCTCATGGCGCGTGGCATTCTGCCTAGCGACATCGAGGGAAGGATTCGATAGATCGGTTGCGATCAGCCGCGCACGAGGTCTCAGCCGCGCAATCGCCACGGCAATGCACCCGGACCCCGTGCAGACATCGACGATGGTGGCCTGTCGCTCGGCGGGAATCCGTAGCGCGACATATTCCACCAGCAGCTCGGTCTCCGGCCTCGGGATGAGCACCGCCGGGTTCACATCAAACTCCAGCCCGCAAAATTCCTGAGTCCCAAAAATATATTGCAAGGGCTCACGACCAACCCGCCGCCCGACCAGCTCTCTCACGGCCACCAGCTCGGCATGAGACAGCAGTCGATCTCGATCGGCGGCAACACGATGTGCAGGAAGACGGAGCACATGCTCCACTATCCAAAATGCTTCCTGCCCCGCGCTGTCGATACCGGCCTGTTCCAGCATCCGTTGCGCCTCGGCGATGACCTCACCGAGCGTCGCTTGACTTGCTGACTGCGGGATGGGGGCAACCGTATCCATTTTTAAGCAGCTCCCACTTCTTGCTGACGCTGCGTCTTCAGAGCCTGGACGAGTTCGTCGAGATCGCCTTCGAGCACCTGCTCCAACTTATGCAACGTCACCCCGACGCGATGATCTGTCACCCGATTCTGCGGAAAGTTGTAGGTACGAATCTTCTCGCTTCGCTCGCCCGTACCTACCTGAGCCTTGCGATTCTGCGCGATTTCTGCTTCCTGCTTCTCCCGCTCCGCCTCGACGATTCTGGCCCGCAGGGTCCGCATCGCCTTGTTGCGATTCTTCAGCTGAGACCGTTCGTCCTGGCAACTCACCACCACACCGGTAGGAATATGGGTGATCCGCACCGCCGATTTTGTCGTATTGACGCTCTGGCCTCCGGCACCGGATGAACAGAAGGTGTCGATCCGGAGATCCATAGGATCGATTTGTATATCCACCTCATCCACCTCAGGCATGACGGCGACGGTGACGGTCGACGTGTGAATCCGTCCACTGGCCTCGGTGACGGGGACACGCTGCACCCTGTGGACCCCGGCCTCGAACTTGAAGCGGCTGTAGGCGCCCTTGCCTTCAATAAGCGCGACGACCCCCTTGTAGCCCCCGACCCCCATTTCTGTGGCTTCGACCACATCGACCTTGAACCCTTTGATCTCGGCGTATTTGCTGTACATGCGAAACAACGCTCCGGCAAAAAGCGCCGCCTCATCACCACCGGTCCCGGCGCGGATTTCGAGGAGCAGATTCTTCTCGTCTCGTCGATCTTTGGGAATAAGCAGCTCTTGGGCCTGCTGTTCG
>VBOL01000241.1 GCA_005887945.1 Nitrospirota bacterium | reverse complement strand
AGCACCCCGTGTGCCGCTTTCCCGTCCTGGCAGCGAATGATTTGCTGGCACAGTTCCCATGCCCGCCGATCCTTATAGAGTAATCGCATGGACGCCGTGAGTAGCATGATCCCGTGCCCAGCGTACGGGAACACCATGCTTTCCTTATGGTTGATCGAGACATCCGCTATGTTCTCTTCCACGATGTCCTCCTTTCTCTTTCCTAGGCCGCGCAGCTTAGCTAATACACTGGCTGGAAAGAAGGCGCTATCAGGTAAAACCTGTAATTGAAGGCGGGTAAATCCCTGCTGGTGGGAGGAGTTCAAGAGTGATTCTACGGTTGGACTAGGCCCCGACGGATGGCATAACGGACTAGACTGGCAGTCTCATGAATGTTCAGTTTCACCATAATCCTGGTTCTGTGGGACTCCGCAGTTTTTGTGCTGATCCCCAACACCACACCGACCTCCTTGGTGGTTTTCCCCTCGGCAATGAGTTGGAGCACCTCCCGCTCTCTGAGGCTCAGCGGCTCTGGAGGCACCTCGGTTTTGCCCAAATAGGCCTGAACGACCGCCTCCGAAACTCCGGGAGTCAAATACAGCTTCCCTCGCGAGACCTCCTGAATCGCTTGGACCAACTCCTCAGCTGCCTTGGTTTTCAAGACGTACCCTTTAATCCCAGCGCGCAGAGCTTCGAGCACGTGATGATCTTCGGCATGCATGGTCAGAAGGATGATTTTCGTTTTGCGAGTGGTCTGCAGGATGGCTCGTCCCGCATCAATGCCATTCAAGGAGGGCATGGTTAGATCGAGCAACGCGATGTCGGGGCAGAGCTCCTGGGCCAGCCGGACCGCTTCCCGACCATCGGAAGCTTCCCCAACCACGGTGAAGCCTTCCCGCTCTATAAGGACCTTCAAGCCTTCGCGTACGATGAGATGATCGTCGGCCAGCAGGATGTGCAACGACATCTTACGCTTCCTGTGAGTTCGTGTAAGGAATTGTAATCACCAGCTCTGTCCCGTGGCCGGGGGTAGACACGAGCGAAGGCGAACCACCTAAGCTGTTCAGCCGTTCCCGAATGCCGATCAAGCCAAGACCTCGTTCACCTGTCCGGGCCGAGAGGGACGACACGTCAAAGCCGACCCCATTGTCCTTGATGGAGCACCGGAGAGTCTGGAGTTCATGTTGAATGGTAACCTTCACCTGAGTCGCCTTGGCGTGTCTCGTTACATTGGTCAACGCTTCTTGGACGATTCGGTATAGCGTGGTCGCCAGCAGCGGGGAGAGCGAGGGTGCAGATTCCCCTTCTACCTTGATGAAGAGTCCTGTCCGGGCCGTAACGCCCTCGGCCAGAAATTTGAGGGCGGGGAGCAGTCCCCAATCGTCAAGGATCGTGGGACGAAGTTCATGGGAGAGGTGCCTCAGCTGTCCTTCGATTAGGTCGAGCAGCCCTTTTACTTTTAGGAGATGCTCCCTAGCGGGCGGTAGATTTCCAGCCACCTCGTCCAAGGCGAGATAGACCGAGGCGAGAAGCTGCGCTGCCTCATCATGCAGCGCATGGGCAATCCGTTTGATTTCTTGCTCCAGTGTCTGATTCAGATGGCGGAGCGCGATGTTGCTGTCCCGGAACCCGCGGTGAGTCATTTCAAACGGCGACAGGCTCTCCGCAAAAAAACTGGCCCCTGCCTCGAGCATCAGCGCAGTTTCTTCAGGTGTTGAGTCCCGAGGCAAACCTGCTGCCAGTGCCTTGTGATACATCGCCGCCATGTCCAGCACACCCAGCCCGTCGGCCAACGCTCTGCGTCCCAACTCATACGCCTGTTGCAAGGCGGATTCACCCATCCCTACGATAGAATTTCGCAGCGCAGACGTATATTGGTCTTGCAGTTTCTCCATGGTCTCCCGCATGATGAACTTATTTCAGAAAGCGCACAACGAAAACCAGCGCGTCGTCCGAACTCTTGCTGTACTTGGCAAGGATTCGGTCGGCCATCACCTGCGGCGGAGCACTTGCGGACAGGTCCTTGGCAAAACCGCTTTGGATACCGTCGGTTGTGAACACTAGCGTGTCGCCCTCCATCAGAGGGATGATCGATGCATTCAACGATGGGATTTGGTCGCCGACCACGCCGCCGCGCAGCAACAAATATTCGTGTTGTGAGTGGAGGGAGCCCTCCGCACGTAGGAGCACGCCCTCCACATTTCCGATCCCCGCCCATGTCAAGGTTCTATCCTGGTCGTTGAACGACGCCAGGCTCATAACCACGCCACGGGTTTCACGCAGGACATCGTGACAGCGTTTCAAGAGCGCGATCACGGATTCGTGCGCGTGGTTGATCAGTGTGGCAACCGCAAGATCTGCGGCCGCAGCCGCCTGCTCGCCATGTCCCAACCCATCCACTACTGCCACGAGCAGACCGTTCGTGTACGGCTGCACCAGGTGCCGGTCGCCTGATTGGGATTGCCCGTGCATTGTCGAACTGGCGACTCCCCATTCGATCAACGGGATATTCATCGCTTCCACTTCTTGATCGTGACCGTCGTTCCAGTATTCGCATCTGAGACGAGATGGAATTCGTCCATGAGGCGTTTCACCCCGGGCAAGCCCAGACCCAAACCGCCTGACGTAGAGAAACCATCCTGCATCGCCAGAGGAATGTTGGCAATACCCGGTCCCTTGTCTCGAGCCACCACCGTAATGCCCACCCGGTCACCAGACTGCACCGGCGCGATTAAAATTTCGCCATGCTTGGCATAGCGGATGATATTCCGCGCCAACTCCGAGATGGCAGTGGCAAGTAGTGTCGAATCTGTTGATACAAAGCCCAACTCGGTGGCTAACTCACGCCCCTTCTGTCGAGCGGCCACGACATCGGCGTCCGTATTGATAGTGACAACTGCTTCGTTAGCCACGGGACGGATGTCTCTTCGTTTTCTTGTCCAAAAATGCAAGCCCTTCTTCCAAATCCAGGGCTGTGTCCACTCCCTCCAGCGTCAAGCCGAGTTGAACCATCGCAAATGCTACTTCAGGCTGGATCCCCACGATTACGGTTTCTGCCCCACGCAACCTGGTCATATGAGCCAGGTCGCGCAGGGTGCGCGAGGCAAACGAGTCCATCACGTCGAGCACCGTGACATCCACGATGACTCCCCGAGCACGGAACTTGCCGACCTTCTCAGCCAACGCGTCTCGCAGATGCACCAGATCGAGGTCGCTGAGGGCGGCTTGGATGGAGGCAATGAGATATAACCCTTGCTTCAGAATGGGAACTTCCACGGTCGCACACTCCTTAGATGGGTTGTTGAGAGATCTCGCTGAAGGGGGCCACCTTGTAGCCCAACAACCGTTCTGCCTCCTCGATGCCGCCTTGGAGGTCTCCGACAGTATTCATCTTGCCCAAGTCTACGCCAATGGTGACCAGCGTCTGGGCAATTTCCGGCGATAAGCCGGTCACGATGACGGTGGCCCCCAACAGTCGAGACGCCTCCACAGTTTGTACGAGGTGATTCGCCACGGTGGCGTCCATCGCCGCAACACCGGTGATGTCAATCACGACGACCTTGGCGCGGTTAGTCCGAATGCCCCGCAGCAGTTGTTCAGTCAACTGCCGGGCACGCTGGGAATCGATCACCCCGATGATCGGCAAAATGAGCAGGCGTTCGCGGACCTGGAGTACGGGCGTGGAGAGTTCCCGGATGGCTTCTTGTTGTTGGCGAATGATGCGCTCGCGCTCCTGGACAAAGCCCACGGCCACCGTGTTCGCAATGCGGTTCGCCGCAGGCTCATACGCGTCGAGGATGCGGTTGAGCAGTTGGAAGTCTGTTTGGTATTTCGCGAAGAGCGAACGCGCGAGCACATCGCGCAGGAGGAGCACGATACCTACGACCTCATCGGTTTCCACCCCTCTCGGAATAATGCGTTCCGAGAGATCACGGGCGTAGGCTTGCAACGCCTCGACTGCGCCGGTTTCCAACACCTCCACGTAGTTATCATAGACCGATGTGGCTTCGGCAAACATTTCCTCGCTGCTCATCGCCCCGAGTAACTTGGCCGCCGTGATGCGCCGCGCCCACTCCTCACGGAGCTGCGTTCGGTTTTTCCGCAGGTGGGCAACTAGTTCGCGCAGCAATGAAACGGTGGACACGTCATCGGGAGGTGGCATTTCTCTCGTAGGTGAGACACCTTGGCCCTTGTCTTCGTTTCTCTTCGCTCTCTGGTCACCCATGTGAACCTCCTGTATCCATCATGACGATCCCTCCTACATATTCGTGGTGGCATTGATCAACGCACCAGGACTCATACCGCTGTCGATCGAATGTTGAATAGTCGGCCTTCCATCTGTCCCAGTGGGTCGTCATTTCAAACAGGTTCCTCTTTTCCCCCCGGACCCAGGTAATGTAAGGGAGTGAACAGCAATCTCGCAATCGCTATTCATTGGTAGTAACAAGAATATCTGCTCATCCGACGGAGGTCAAAGGTAGGGTATCGACCTGAAAAGAACAATCAGGTAATCACCTGAATGTCAAGTGGAGTAAACACCCGACTATGGAGGGAGGCTGGACCGATTGTCTAAACCAGCACATCACGACCGACTCTCTTTATTGATGTCCCTGTTGGAATCCAATGGAGGCCTCTCCCGGCTCCTTTTCTGTTCCGAGGTCTTGGGCCACCAGTCTGGTGGCGGCGGCTCCACCATCCAGATGTTTCCCGGTTGGTCGAGTTCCAGCGCGACAGTCCATGTCGTAAGGCGCATACCGCTTCCAACTGGATTTGAGTGCACGACATGCGCGGTGGTCGTGCTGTGGCTGGGCAGGACTTCAAGGCGTAGCTCGGTGCCACGCGGGAAGGGACGGATAGCATGGATCACGCAGCCGTGGTTGCTCACCTCAGTAGTCCGTAGATTGCCGCTGTATAGCGAGTGCCTCACGAAGACTGGAACTGACTGCGGAATCCGTTGGCTACGCCGACGTTCTTGTTTGTTGATAGAATATGTCATCGTTCGATCCTCCTCCTCTAAATAAATCCATGAGCGCCGTGGCCCAGCCTAGGCAACGTTCCTCATGGGATTCAGATATTCATGCGACTCGGAACACCAATAAGCAGTCATGAATCGGACTGTATACCGACGAGGGTGCTATGAATGTACGGTGCCTGTCCTTCATCGCCCCCGTGTTCTTGCCGACAGCCGGCCAATTGAGTTCTCACCTGTGTCAGGTTCGTCATCTCTCGTTGAAGATCCTCGACTTGTTTCGAGAAGTCGACCAGTAAACGGTCGATCTTCTCAACCGAGATCGTCAGCCTCAGCGGTATCCGATGTGGGGCGCATCGGCCTTCCGCATTGTGAACTACACTTCCCGGGGGAGGAGACAACCCGACCACATCGTTTCTCTTCGGCTCGATCATTGTGCCCTTCTTCGACTCTGATCAGTCATCGTGTCGTAGGAAGTTTGCGAAACGATGGTCTACCAGTACGTCTCGCGTTGCGGTGACCTCGGGTCCGTTTCATTATGCGCGCGACGACCCTACTTACGCCGCTGTTCCAAACCAGCTCTGCACCACTTGCTCCAACGTCCCCTGGTCAAACGGCTTGAGCAAGCAGGCTCGCGCGCCTGCCGCGCGCGCCTGAGCCGGTACCTGGCTACTGGTCTCGCCGGTCATCATCACCACGGGTAGCAGGGGATGGTGCTGCCGGATGTGTTGCAAGACCGTCACGCCGGTGATCCCCGGCATCAGGTAATCGAGCAGCACACCATCAAAGACCGCCTCGTCCAGCTTGGTCAGGGCGTCATGACCATTTTCGGCGGTCTCCACCCTGTACCCGCGATACGTGAGGCGCTCCTGAAGGACGCTTCGGAGATCAGGATCGTCATCGACGACCAGAATGCATGTTCTTGCCATGAGAGTTTCCTTTCCGACCGCCCGCGCGGCGCGAGCGTGCCAAGGATTTAACTCTTCGGGACGCGAGGACCGCCCCGGCGACGGGAGACCGGACCCCTTTCAGTGACGGAGGCAGACGTTGGTTCAGGCAAATGACGTCGTCGTGGATCGCGCCACAGTTCAAGCACCGCGACCCGTGAAAGCCGGACAGGGACCCCTCCCCAGGATTGAGCAGGTATTCCTGGACCACAAGGCCTCCACAGCGTGGGCAGGTCATCGTCGAAACTCCACATGCACTGGTGGAGGGGCTTGTGAGGAACGGCGGTCTACCCGGGCAGGGGCCGTGAACGGGACGGGCCCAACCCCTTCATACATGTCATGCCACCGGGAGTTGACCTTCTGGAGGAGGAGGAGGGCCTTCCCATCCTCGAGACCGCATTGATAGCGCGTAAACTGAGACCGGTGTTCCTCACGCATGAATGCCATCCGATCTCTGCAGCCCAAGGCATCCACGAGGCCGGCTTCCTCCGCCCGCCAACCTGCTCGTTCATCCTGCGTGACCGAGTGGAGTTGTTGCTGGAGCCGGCACCATTGGATGCGTGAGATGATGTTGGTGGGTTCGTATTTCATAGTTCCCTCCTGTGCATGGTGCTTCGCATTTCATAACGGTATCCGAGACTGGGGAAACGTACTATCCTGTGAATCCCCTCATTTGAGGACGGGGGAAACCTGCAAGGAAAGGGGGAATAGACCTCAATATTCATTCCGGTATGCCGGCGTGGCTCACACCATTCGCGGCCCTGACTCGAAAAGGGTTGAACCCGTGGCACTGGCAGGTGAATAGGAGCGTGGTCCAAAAACAACTGTTCTTTACCTTGGAGACCAGATCTCTGCCTTCGGGTAGTGCGCGCAGACTTGTACTGCCACGCTTACTTTTGGACAGGTCTCATAAGCTAGGAGGGCTCATTGGAAACCTTGATGAAACCTGTCCTGCACTGGGCTTGTTCACGTTGGGAACCATGAGAAAACTTGATGGTGATTCGGCGGGGGAAACCTGTATATATTATTTTATCAAATGGAACGCAATCCACAACGTGCAAGTTCAACCCACTGTGGCTCAGGCCATCAGTAAACGGCTGATTCCGTTAGTTCCTCCCCATCAGGGCTCATTCTAACCCTGCGTCACACAAGAACCATCACTTCTGTTGTCTTGCTGCCAGCCATTCCAGAACTGAGTGGAGTTTCTTGGGGTGAGGTATCCAGCCATCTTCACCGGCCGCGCCACGCCGCCCGCCGATTCGAATCGCAAGTCCTCGGCCATGTACCACAGAGAATGCGTCGAAATCCGTATGATCGTCCCCAAAATAAACCGGCACTCGATGACGTGCCCACGGTCGCCGAAGCAGCATCGACACGGCTGTGCCTTTGTTCCCTGCTCTGGAAGATCTGGCTTCCAACACGCGATTTCCCCGCAGAAGACTGACGGACCCTCGCGCGATCCATGGGGCAAGCAAACGCCAGGCACGCCGCCTCAATCGAGAACGCTGCTTCGGCTTCACCAACCGATCGTGCAGCGCGACGGTCATGCCCTTGTCCTCGACTAAGGCGCCATCGATTCCCTCCGCTGCGATTCGCAGCGCCTGAACCCATCGGCGAACCAGCGTCCTATGCGGCGGTGGGGTCAACCATGTCACGTCCCCGCCTGCTTCGAGGCAGGATAATCCATGATGTCCGACGTAACACACCTCCTGCAACCCAACCCGCCGTCGAAGATCTCTCGGAGCTCGTCCGCTTATCACAACGACCGGCAGCAGGCCGACAAGTTTCCGCAACGTCTCTCTCACCTGCCGACTCAGTCTTGCCAGATTCGGGCGCGCCACGATAGGCGTCAACGTGCCATCGAAATCCAGAAATAGGATAAGGCGATTCATCGGAATCGCAGCAAGTCTGGTTCGAAGAGACACCATGGGTTCATCCCGGCACGCTTTGCACGTGATCGACTTCAATATCAACATCGCGCAAACAACTCTCTGCCCAGTGATAAATATCGTGCGTGCTGAGATGAAGACGCATCTGCCGCATTCGCTCTCGTCGTTCATTTTCAGGCATCTCCAGCGCTCGCCTGATCGAATCTGCCATTCCTTCCTGGTCGTACGGATTCACAACCAGCGCCCCGCTTAGTTCTTCCGCGGCTCCGGCCAGGTGACTCACGACGAGTACACCGGTCTCATCGACCTGCGAAGCCACATACTCTTTGGCCACGAGGTTCATCCCGTCATATACCGAACTGACAAGTGTCAGGTTAGCCATCCGGTAGTACGCCACGAGTGTGGGCGGGGTCACGCGTCCTTCGATATACTCGATCGGCTTCCATCCCTTGTCTTTTCTGTCCGGCGGAACCTGGAACCGGCCATTGATTTCCGTCACGGTCTTTCTGATGAGATCCCGATATTGGCGATAGGCTTCAACGTTGTTTCGAGTCGGGATGGCCACCTGAAGAAAGGTGAACGTCCCACAATACTCGGGGTATCGATCGAAAAAATCCTTCAGTGCCCACAGACGCTTCATCAGACCCTTGGTGTAATCCAGACGATCGACACCGAGTCCGACTCGAACCCCTCGAGGAACACCCAGGCGTCGACGTGCGCGAGCCATGAGGTCTTCGACCTCCATCGACTTTGCGAGATCGGAAAACAGGTTAAAGTGCACGCTGATCGCACGTGCTGTCAGTTTTGTCTTATGCCCGCGATAGAGCACAACCGCCTTCGACGCATCGATGGAGACGGAGGCATCCAAGAACTCCGTCACACAATTTGCAAATGCCGTCGCATAAGACATAGTCTGGAAGGTGAGACAATCGGCTGCTAGAAGACCTTCGAGCAACTCTCGACGTTCCGGCAGGATGCGGAATACGTCCGGTCCCGGCCAGGGAACATGCCAGAAATGGCAGATGGTGGTATCGGGTGAATCTTTCTTGATCAACGCCGGAAGAATCCCAAGGTGATAATCATGAATCCACACGGAAGCAGGCTGCTTGTTTAACTCATCCAACACCGTGTCAGCGAAGTGGCGGTTCAGCGCCTGGTAGCCGCCCCAGAACGCCTTGCGGTAGGAAACCCGATCCAGTGTGACATGACAGAGCGGCCACAGTACTTGGTAGGCGTAGCCCTGGCCACCGTTTCTGACCACTGCAGGCTCCAACCAGACTCGCCGCAATCGATAGGCCGGCGAATCAGGAGGCACATGAAGGCCATCGACTTGGCCTGGCACTTCCTGATCGGCGTCTCCGCTACCCCAGGCGACCCACGTGCCGCCGATACGTTTCAAAACTGGGTCCAAAGCCGAAACTAACCCTCCATCAGTATGCTGACAGACAACACCGCCGTCGACTGAGTTATGCTCGTAGGGTTCACGGTTTGAAACAACAATCACTTTGGACATCACGTCCTCCTTCTGGGGATGAAGCCATTTTCAGGCCCTGTCAGCCATTCCGAACTCTCTGCTGTAGATAAATGAGCAGCTCCAAATACTCTTGAAGATGCCGCGTGATGAGAAACCGGTGCCGCGCGTATTCTTTGCCCTGTCGCCCCAGTACGGCCATCAACTCTGGTTCGTTCAGCAAACGCCTGGTGTAGAACGCCGCACCTTCCGGTGAATTCACGGTGAATCCAGTCACCCCCGGGATCAGTTGAACGGTAAT
>VBOL01000245.1 GCA_005887945.1 Nitrospirota bacterium | reverse complement strand
AAAGTGCTGAAGGAACAGGCCATGTCGCTGGTCATGTCCACAGGTTTTGCCTGTGCGCTCGTACCGGCTCAGGTGGGAGACCTCATCGTTGGCACAGCGGTTTCTTCTGTATATGCTGAAGGAACCTGGACGATGAGGAATGACCGTGTGCTCTGCGATGAGGCTGTACGCGCAGGCCTTCTTATTGCGGCGCAGGATGCGGGGTTGGTCGCGCGGGTCGGAACAGTCGTATCAGCCGGGACCGTGGTGTGCCAGGCGCAGGAGAAGCGCCGGCTGCGTCGTCTGACCGATGC
>VBOL01000244.1 GCA_005887945.1 Nitrospirota bacterium | reverse complement strand
CAGGTAACTGATGGAGAACGTGGTTGAACAGCTGGGTGTGTGGGCCGTCATTCGCGTACAGGAGATGGGCCGCATGCTGTTGTTCATGCTGTCGGCTTTTGCCTGGCTGGTGCGGCCTCCGTTTCGATTCCATCAAATCATGAAACAGCTCCACTTTATCGGGTATAGATCTACGTTTGTCGTCGTGCTTACCGCGGGGTTTACGGGGATGGTGTTGGCGCTTCAAGGTTATTACAGCTTGCGGAAGTTTGGTTCCGAGGGCTTGCTGGGTTCCGCGGTGGCGTTGAGCATGATCCGGGAGTTGGGGCCGGTGTTGGCTGCGTTGATGGTGACCGCGCGGGCGGGATCGGCCATGACCGCCGAGATCGGCATCATGCGGATTACGGAACAGATCGATGCGCTCGATACCATGGCGATCAATCCGCTGCAATATTTGGTCGCACCAAAATTGGTGGCCGGCGTGCTTGGGGTGCCATTGCTCGTGGCCATATTTGATGTGGTCGGTATCTATGGCGGCTCCCTCGTCGGAGTGGACTTGTTGGGAGTGAGCGAAGGGGCCTATTGGAACTCGATCGAATCGGCCGTGGAATGGAAAGACGTCTACGGCGGTATTCTCAAGTCGATCAGCTTTGGGCTGATCGTCAGTTGGGTCTGTTGCTATAAAGGGTTCTACACGAGGCAGAGCGCCGAGGGACTTGGGAGCGCGACGACGGAGGCGGTGGTCTTGTCGTCGGTGCTCATCCTTGTAGGGGACTATGTCTTGACGTCGGTACTGCTATAAAGCCGTGAGGGGTGAGGGGTGAGGGGTGAGGCGATTTCGAAGAAGCGAAGTCCTGTACCCCTTACGCCTGATGCCGTACGCCTCACGGAGTCCGCATGATCAAGCTGATCGGCATCGAAAAGAAGCTGGGTGGGCAGCCGGTGCTGCAAGGCATTGATCTCTCGATTCCTGTCGGCAAACTCACGACCATTATCGGTCGCAGCGGAGAAGGAAAGAGCGTGCTTCTCAAGCACATGATCGGGCTCATGCAGCCGGATCGTGGTGAGGTGTGGGTCGGCGATGTGGAGATCTCTCGACTGTCGGGCACGCCTTTGAACGATGTCCGGAAACAGTTCGCGATGCTCTTTCAGGGTGCAGCGCTGTTCGACTCGCTCTCGGTCTTCGAGAACGTGGCATTCCCGTTGCGGGAGAAGTTGCGCATGAAGGGCCCAGAGGTGGCGCGACGGGTTGAGGAAAAGCTGGAGGAAGTTGGGTTGGCGGGGATGGGGCACAAGTTTCCCGCCGAGTTGAGCGGTGGTATGCGAAAGCGGGCTGGATTGGCACGCGCATTGGTCATGGAACCGGAGATTATCCTTTTTGATGAGCCGACAACAGGATTGGACCCTTTGATGGCGAAATCGATTCACGATTTGATTGTCACGATGCACCGGCGGTTCGGCTTTACGGCGATCATGGTCAGCCATGAAATTCCTGAGATCTTCGCGATCTCCGATTCGGTGGCGATGCTTCGGAAGGGCAAGATTGCGTTGATGGCTACGGCCGCTGAGTTCCAGCGGACCACCGATCCGGAGATTCATGAATTCATTTCAGTCGGTCGGACTGTGGCGCTGCCTGGATCGCTCGTTGGGTGAGGGAGGAGTACCAAGGATGGAAAAAGCCAAGTTGGAAATGGTAGTGGGCGTGTTCGTGTTCGTCGGTATCTTATGCCTCGCGTATCTGTCGATCAAGCTCGGGAAACTCGAGATGATCGGCGGCGACGTCTACGAAGTTGAGGCGCAGTTCAACAGCGCCTCGGGGCTCAAATCTGGTTCGACGATCGAAATCGCCGGCGTCGAAGTCGGCAGGGTCCGAGGGATTACGCTCACCCAGGATCGTGCGATGGTGAAACTGGCGGTCAACAAAACCGTTAAACTCTATACGGACACCATTGCTTCTATCAAGACGCGAGGCATCATTGGAGAGAAATTCTTGGCCCTGTCTCCGGGAGGGGGTGGCGATCCACTCAAGCCGGGGGATACGATACGTGATACCGAATCGGGCCTCGATCTTGAGGAGTTGGTAAGTCAGTATGTTCATGGCAAAGTGAACTGATGATCCGATGACGGGGAACACGCGAGCGTATACAGGCTGGGGAAATACCATTGTGGCGGGCCAGAACTTCACTGGTCCGCACGTCTGAGATAAGCCCGGTCTGTCTGGTCCATCCGGTTAGTCTAATGCAACCAAACAGACCAGACAGACCGAACAGACCAAATGTACAAGACAGGCTGGCGGACTTTTTCAGCATCCTGATACAGGGGGAGGATACATGGAGATCATGAGATCTGCCGTTACAAAAGCGCAGAGATGGAGTTGGGGTAGGGTTGCGAACGGGATGGCCTGTCTGCTGTTGTTGCTTGGCGGGGTGGCCGTCCCGCCTGCGGTGGCAGGTGGCGCGACCGAGGCGATAAAAAGCACCATCGACGAGGTGCTGAAAATCATTCAGGACAAGGAACTCAAACAGCCGGGGAGAAGTGAACAGCGCCGGCAGCGATTGGAACAGGTCGTTGGGGATCGGTTCGACTATCAGGAAATGTCGAGGCGGGCGCTTGGGGCTCCTTGGAATACGCTGTCCGACACGGATAAGCAAGAATTCGTCGCACTGTTTAAGACACTTTTGACCAATTCCTACGCCGATAAGATTGAAAGCTATTCCGGAGAAGGTGTGCAGTATATCAATGAACGGACTGAGAAAGACTATGCCGAAGTCAGGACAAAGGTGTTGACCGGCAAGACCGAAATTCCGCTCGACTACCGCTTGCTCAATAAGAATACTGATTGGCGGGTGTATGACGTGGTGGTGGACGGTGTCAGCTTAGTGAATAATTACCGGGGGCAGTTCTCAAAGATCCTCCGTTCTTCAACATACGCCGACTTGGTGGACCAACTTCGCAAGAAATCCGATAAGATCAAAGGCCCGTAGAGTTCTCCAGGAATTCCATGACAAGCCTGCGCGGCCTCGTTGCCGTTGTCATCGTGTTCCTTACGGCGAACGCCGCCACGCTACCGGACTGTGCGCGGGCGGATGTTCAATACTTCCCGATTCCAGCCGTGTCCACCAGTAAGAATGATGGGAACGATACCGGGTTGATCTTTCCGATTCTGTTCACTGAGCCTGATGGAGAGCTCAAATATCTACTCGCACCGATGATCGTTCGCAATTCCATCGTTGGGACACGCGGCTCGTTCAATGTGTTTCGGTACGAGCCGGGTGGGCGTGAAATTCGGTTTACTGGATCCTTCACGGAGTGGATCGAACGAAAAGTGGTATTTAGTTACACCGATCCAGCCTTCAGTCAGGGGCGCTACTCGTTGAACTTTGGTGCCTCGTTTTTCAAAAATGCCACCTCTCGGTTCTTCGGCTTAGGGCAAGCAACAACAGAGACAGAGCAAACGAATTACACGGCGCGTGAAGCGCGGGCGAACTGGCGATTCGGGGTCTATGCGAACGAAGTTACCCAGATTGCGTTTGGCCAGCGATTTCGTCAAGTGAGTCTGCAGAGGGGCGGAACGAATCTTCCGTTTACGGGCGACCAGTTCCCCTCCGTCGACGGCGTTCAAGGCGAGACGCTCATTCTCGGACACCGGGCGACGTTCTACTACGATACGCGGAACAACCTCGTTTCACCCACCGACGGGATGGCCGTCACGGCCTATGCGGAGGTGAACCAGAATCTACGCAACGAAGATCATTTCGTCTACTCCCGCTATGAATTCGAAGTCAAGAAGCTGTTTCCAAGTGAATCCAAGCGCGCGATTCTCATCGTGCGGGCGG
The DNA here is from genome assembly GCA_005887945.1 of Nitrospirota bacterium. Lineage (GTDB taxonomy): Bacteria > Nitrospirota > Nitrospiria > Nitrospirales > Nitrospiraceae > Palsa-1315. The sequence continues at coordinate 956 of VBOL01000244.1, read as the reverse complement.
ACCTTCAAGCGACCATCGGGGATCAGGTGCCGTTCTTCGAGCAAAGTTCATTGGGAGGGCAGAACAATCTCCGAGGCTATGGTGTCGATCGCTTCATTGATAAGAATCTCGTCGCGATGAGCATCGAAGAGCGCATTCACATGGTCCGAACGAAGTTTGCAGGGGTGACGGCGGATTTTGAGATTGCGCCGTTTTTGGATACTGGACAGGTCTTCAATGACTACAAGGACGTCAGCTTTAAGAGTTACCGGATGACTCCAGGTATAGGGTTCCGTGGGATCGTCAAGCCCAACGTCGTCGGACGCGTCGACTACGGTTACAGCCGAGAAGGGGGTGCGATCTTTGCGGGGCTCGACTTCCCGTACTGAGGGGTAGCCGCGTCAGGTTTGCAGGGGTATGATGTTTTATCGAGTAGTTCTCGCCGCACTTCTTCTTCCCTCCCTTTCTTTCCAGCCTGTGCGACAGCGGCACAGCTGCGGATCGACCCTACTGTGTTTTGCAATCACCGCAATTTCTATCACCCCCCACCTCTTGAGGGATAGCCAGGCACCCCGTTCCCACACTATCTTGTGAAAAACGTTATGGTTCTTGGGAAGCAACAGACCTGTTGGGATAGTCCGGAGTTTACTGTTGACTGCCTGCTACCGAGCGTAAGCAGGCAACTTGAAGAGGATGGGTGCGTCTTCGAATGCAGAGAGAGAGAGGGGTTAAGCCCACCACACATGATTACCTGGGAGAAGGGGATAGTGTGAAAGTCCGATTATGGTTGGTGGTGTATCGAGTAGTCTTTGCCGCACTCCTCCTCTCCCTTATTCCCCAGCCTGCACTGGTTGGGGCGGAGGGGTTCGGTCCATTCCCCGTTAGAAACTTCCAGGCCTTTCAGCAGTTGGTGTTGAGTCTTCCTGGCGACCGTGCAGCCGTCGTGAAACCGGGCACGTTGGACGTGCGGTTGGAAC
>VBOL01000240.1 GCA_005887945.1 Nitrospirota bacterium | reverse complement strand
GAAAAGAAAGCCGCCGACGCAGCCTTCGCCGGCCACCCATTCAATGAAGCATGGTCTGCTTCAGCCCGAGCGGTCTACGACGGTATCGTGAAGGCCTTGCCTCACACAGACGTCGCGATTCCCACTCCTTCAAATGTCAAGGAATCCGCGGATGCTCCTTCCGCGCAGAGCGAGCCTCTCCAGCCTCAAGAGCCTCTCGCGCAAGAGTACGCAGGCGTGCAAGAGTTTGTGGAGGGAACTGCGATGCCTCCAGCCCTTCGCGACCGAGAAGCGGCGATTCAGGCCGGGATCTTGATCGACGTGACACCGACCGCCCTGCAACTCGGCATCACGTTCCCTGTCACGATCACCCGACCGCTCTGGGAAGTGGGAATTGTCACGAACCAATCACTTCCCGAAGAAGATCAAACCAGCAGGTTGCGCGACATTCTGATGGCCTTTCGTCTGCGCCTTGCCAGTCTGACGACGGTGTCGCCCCTGCTCGACTTTCCGGCCCTGTTAGCTTTGCCGCCGAGCAGGGTGCCTCAGCCGTTGCCGTTATTTGCCCTCATTCAACCGGACCCCAGGCACCAAGCAAACGTGACGCTCTTGCTGCCAAACGAAGTGTCCCTGTCCATCACCTCGCTGAATTAACAGGATGCTGAAAAAGTCCGCCAGCGCCACAGACCGCGGCGCGTGAATCGCGAGAAATGCGAGCAAGGCGTGATCCGAAGTTCGGGGTTCGAAGTTCCGAAAACCTCGAACTCTCCCCCGTCTCGCCCGACCCGCCGGTCTCGCTCGGCTATCCTGCGGGAGTGTTTTCCTGTTGTGCCCACGTGCGAACTATCGAATTTCTAGCGTGCCAACATAGTTTTTCCGCAGCCTGTTAGACCCAGTGGTTTTGCACAAAAGCGCGTTCGTCCGCCTCGGTTTTAATCATTCCATCAATGCGCGCCTCCAACAATTTCCCCAAGATGATCTTGTACTGCGGTCCAGGCCGTAGCCCCATGGCCTGAAGATCCCGCCCCGTCAGTGCCGTCTTGATTGCCTTGTTCTTCACATACGCCACAAGGTGTCGTTTCAGCAGACTCAATCGCACCCCGTGCTGTGCGCTTACCTGCTTAGCCAGGAGCAGCACGAGCACCTCGCTTGAGAAATCTTCCAAGAGGCGATACACCTGCGATGGCCGTACTGTCCCTTTATTGGTGAGTCTCTTCAGCGCGCGATCGACCCAACGTCCTCCAGCACTCACATTCTTGGCCTGCTCTCGTGAAAGCACTAACCGCCGGATCATTGCGGCCACCACGACCGCGCTGGACTCGCTTGACAACGCCATGAGATAGACAATCGGCCTGTCAATCACAGAATCCGGAAACCGACGCGCCCACCAGGAGAACGCCTTGGGGACAGCAGTGACCACTCGCTTCACCTTCGTCGTGTAGCACAGACAGCGGTGGAGGAAGCGAAGCAACTTCAACTGCCTTAGCCGTGCAATCGCGCGCACCGGATCGTGCTCGGCGAACAGCAACAGGATTTCGTTCTGCAATCGAGGACCGGAGAGTTGCTGGATCAGGTTCGTGGAGGCTGCTTGCGCGAGCAGCCGCGCTGTGGTGCGCTCAAGGCGGAAACCGAACCGTTGTTCGAACCGGATCGCTCTAAAGATGCGCGTGGGATCGTCTTGGAAACTGCCCGCATGCAGGACGCGGATCGTGCGCGCACGAAGATCGCGCCTTCCTCTATACACGTCGAGCAAGCGACCGAACTGCCCCGAATTGAGTTGCATCGCTATGGCATTGATCGTAAAGTCTCGCCGGTAGAGATCCTCTTCGATCGACGCCGGCTGGACCGTCGGCAGGACAGCGGGCTGCGCGTAGGACTCTCGCCTGGTCGTCGCGATATCCAACTTGAGCCCGTCCGGGAACTCGAGCCGCGCCGTCGCAAACCGTTCAAACACAGCCAGCCCAGCCCTATACCGGTCGGCCACCAGCCGCGCGAAGGCGATCCCATCTCCCTCTACCGTGAGATCGAGATCCCAGTTCTCTCGTTTCAGTAAAAGATCGCGGACGACTCCGCCGACGAGGTACAAGGCAACCCCACCCTCATCCGCGAGGTTCCCAAGCTCACGAAGTAGAGAAAGACGCTCCTGAGGGAGACGACGCAACAGATCGTTTTGGGTTATACGATGCTTCATGGCACGCCATTGTAGCAATCTCATACTCGATGAGGAACAATGTTCCTCATCAACAAGACGGGGCGCTCAGGATACAATCCCGAGCGCCCCGTTTAGACCCCACACAGCTTCGAGTTACCGGTGCCGCTTCCCCTGGCGATCGTGCTTCTCGCGGGCGATATGGCGCGAGGCGCGATCCTGTGCCGCGACAATCCTGGCACGCTCCTTTTTCGTCATGACGCCATCGGACTTTGCCCTGTCTTCCATCTTGTTGATGTGTTCCTGTTGCTTATTCAGCCGGTTTGCTTCTCGCTCGTTCAGCTGCCCACTCGAAATCCCCTGATCGATCCGCTGTTCCTGATTCGCTTGCCGCTCATCGATGACCGGCGTATTCGCTTGGGCAAGCGCCAGCCCGTTGATGCCGAGTATCAGTCCGCAGACTGCTAAGAGAGTCTTCTTCATCACTGCTTCCCTCAAATGTGGATGTTAGGTCCTCTTGCCACGTACAACGCCTCTGGTCGCGCCCGGTCGACAAGACCACGCTCGGTAGCGCACCACTCCCTGCCCTATATATCAGGCCACTCCAAAAACGTCGACACTTCTATGGGTTTGCTGGCCCAGAGAGGAAGGAAAGCCCCGCCAGTCCTACCGGTCTCGCACGCTCCCGGACCGGTTGGAGCGATCGAGATGGTCGAGTTTCTCAGGATGATCGACATGGTCTGACCGATCACGTTGCCCCGACCTATCGTGCCGTTCGTAATCAGCGTGAGATGAACGCCGATCGCTGAGAGGTCTTCAAGGATCTCCGGCACATCGCGCCGCAACAACGGCTTGCCTCCCTGCACCAGCACAAACCGTATACCGTCACGATAGAGACAGGAAAAGACACCCCGCATTTCTTTCCGTGTCATCTCATACCGACCGACATTGAGCGGCAGATCGCAGTACCCGCAAGCAGAATTGCACCGTAGATTGACCTGAAGCGTGGCCAATACCGCGGCCGACCGGCCAGAAGGTTTCTGAATGGCTTGAGCGTTCGGTTCAGGGCCGTGAAGGGCACTCCCATCACATATTCTCACATCGGCAGATACGGTCATATTTGGACAGGATTATGCCGTTTTTTTCTGTTTTCTTCGCATTTCAAGGGCTTTTCCCCACCAGCTCGTATAACCTATCGATCTTCCTTGATCAATTTCGTACTGCACTACGGCACACGCCTTGCTGAATGGTTCTGGGTTGAAATTGACTTTCACGCTGCAAGGAGGTTTCGTTATGAGGAACGTAAGAAAGAAAATTCTCCCCGTCCTGGTGAGCACAGTAGCCATTGTTGCGTTGGCGATGGCCCCGGCGCTGGCCAAGGACTCGAAAAACAAGAAGTCCACCCACTCGTCTGCGAAGGCCGCAGCCGACGCAGCCGGCCATGTCTCTGAGCAAGGCGATGCGCCCAAGGCCGGCCGCCACGATTCCAAGCCGGGCCCGGCCTGGAAAACCGTCGGTGGAACCTTGAAGAACGTCGAGGGCAATATCTATACGGTTGAAGACTACGAAGGTAATCAAGTCAAGCTGCACGTCGGACAAGGCACGAAGCATATCTACAAGAAAAAGATTGGGGACACTGTCCGCGCTGAAATTACGCGAGGCGGCTTTGCGAATTCCATTCAGTAACCTCCATTTCGAATCCGCGCACCCACCTCACGCGCGGTGGTGTCCATGAACGGGCTGGCCCAGAACAGGTCGGCCCGTTCATTATGAATGAGCTACCACGCGGCACACAGTCATCGAGACGACGCCTTCACTGATTTCTGAAAGACAATATCACCATAATAGGCCGTGGCCTGTTCCTTGGTATTGTCCGTATCGCTCATGATCGCGACAGCGTTTATCATCGGCGGCTCCTCCCCGAACGCCTTCTTGTAGTCTTCGTAAATATTCCGCTCTTCGTCGATCCACATGCCCACTTTCTGAGTTCCGCTCTCAACGATCACCATCTTGGCAAAATCGGTATAGGCATTCTCGACGATCGTGCCGACAGGCGTCTTCGTTTCCCAGATATAGTTCAAGGCGGCGATTGGAATATCGCCGAACAGAGCCTGCCCGGCTTTGAACTTGAGCTTCTTGGCAAAGCTGACTTTGTCGGGATCGTATTCAAAGGTGATGTAGAGCCGAGCCGGAAAGTCGTCGCCCTCTTTGAGGGCCACGTCGCTACGCTGGAGCACGTTGTCGATTTTCCAGCGCCATCGGACGATCGGGTACTCTTTCGGATCGATCACCACCGGCTTGATCAGGCCAGAGGCCGAGGCCTCGCTCACCGCCTTCACGATCGTCACACCTCCATCCTTCACCACTTCATAGGAGGTAAGTTTTGGTATTTTCTTAAAGGTGAGCGGCTTCCACCCATCGGGCATCGCCTGCCCAATCGTCCCGCTCGAAAACTTCCCCACCTCGATCACCAAGGGAGATTCCGCCCTTGCAGCTGTAGGTGCAATAAGTAGCCCCATCGCGATCAGCACGAATTTCCATACCCTTCTTCCCATCCACTTCTGTGGTGAGGGAGGGTAGGTTATCCATTCGTGCACGCGTCCAACGAGGGCCTTCTGACCCTCTATACCTCTATTTAGGAGAGTGGCCAAGGCTGCCCTTTCCTGCGCGCATCGAGCGACCACCGCTTCATCGTGGGGGCTCTGCGAGCAAGAAGGGCACCTGGCCGCTCCCTCTCTCATCCCCTCCTCATCCACTTGAACAACCTCATCAACAGGGCCTTCGTGCGCGGGGTAAAGTGCGCCTTGCGCCAAAGGTTCACGACCTTCTTATTCACCTCGGCTTGCGTCGGATAGGGATGGATCGTGCCGGCGATCGTCTTCGCTCCGGCACCGGCTTTCATCGCAACTGAAAACTCGCCGATCATGTCGCCGGCGTGAGCCGCCACGATCGTCGCGCCCAGGATCTTGTCGGAGCCTTTCTGGATATGCACTCGCGCGAACCCTTCGTCTTCGCCGTCGAGAATCGCGCGATCGACCTCGTCGAGCTTGTACGTGTAGGTCTCGACCTCGATGCCTTTCTCCCTCGCATCCTTCTCATACATCCCGACATGCGCGACTTCCGGCTCCGTAAAGGTACACCACGGCATGATCAACGATTCGACGCTGGCATAGCCCAGGCCCAAGGGATGTGGAAATAGTGCGTTCTGAATGACGATCTGCGCCATGGCATCGGCGGCATGGGTAAATTTGTAGCGCGAGCAAATGTCGCCCGCAGCAAAGATCCCGGGATTCGTCGTCTGCAGTCGCGCGTTCACCTTGACCCCGTTCTTGTCGTACTCGACACCGGCCGCTTCCAACCCGATTCCCTCGACATTCGGGGTACGGCCGACGCCGACAAAAATCTCGTCGACCGTCACATCGTACTGCTGGCCATGTGAATCGACTGTAAGCCGCTTGCCGCTATCCGTCCTGCTGACCTTGAGATCTTTCCCACAGCAGAGCAGCTTGACCCCATCACGCAACATGTGCTGCTCGACGATCTCAGCTGCGTCGCGGTCTTCTTTCGGCATGATGCCATGCTGCGCTTCAATGAGGAAGATCTGGCTCCCGAAACGGGCAAACGACTGCGCCAATTCGCAGCCAACGGGACCGGCGCCGATCACCCCGATGCGTTGCGGCAGTTCCGTCAGCGAGAACACCGTTTCATTGGTGAGATAGCCCGCCTCTTTCAATCCGGGAGTAGGAGGCGCCGACGCCCGTGCTCCTGTGCAGACAGCCGCCTTCGCAAAGGTGAGAGTGCGATTGCCGGCCGGGCCTTCGACTTGAATAGTGTCGGCACCGGTAAAGCGTCCGCTGCCAATGTAGACGTCCACACCCAGATTGGTATACCGATGGACCGAATCGTTATGGCTGATCCGCGCGCGCAGCTTTCTCATGCGCGCCATCGCGGCCCCGAAGTCGTACTTCACACCGGGAGGAATATGAAGACCGAATTCCGAGGCATTCCTTAAATCGGCCCAAGCCCTTGCCGCGCGAATGATGCCTTTCGAGGGCACACAGCCGACATTCAAGCAGTCGCCGCCCATCAGATTTTTTTCGATCAAAGCCACTTTGGCCCCCAGACTCGCGGCAATGACGGCCGTGATTAATCCCGCCGTCCCAGCCCCAATGACCACAATATTGTAGCGGCCAGCCGATTCGGGATTGACCCAGTTCGAGGGATGCACGTTGCTGACGAGCGTGCGGTTATGCTCGTCGTTCGGCAGTACGAAGCTCTCGTCACGCTGATTCATCACAACGATCTTCTCTGACGGCAGTGTGACCATCGCGTCATTCTCACTGTTCTTCTACGCTTCACGTTTCACGCCTCGCGTTTCACGGGGCTTGCGATCATGCTGGTTTCCCAGACCACTTCTTGTACAGATTTGGCACAAGCGCCAAAAGCCCCAGCAACACAAATGCCCCAATTACTCCGGGAGAAGCAATGTCTTTCAAAGAATTGATCGTACCGAGTTGCCTGCCTGCGTAGGCATAGACGAAGGAACCCGGGATAATCCCGAGCGCCGTAGCCACTACGTAGGTGCCGACATTCATGCGAGTCAGACCGGATACCAGATTCACCACAAAGAACGGAAAGAGCGGAATCAGCCGGAGGGTCATGAGATAACTGAACGCGTTCTGCGCGAAGCCCTGCTGAACCGGACCCAGCCACTTTCCAAACTTCTGTTCCACCCAATCGCGCAGCAGGTAGCGGGATGCGAGAAACGCGAGCGTCGCGCCCGTCGTCGCCCCCAGATTTACGAAGAGCGTGGCCGGCACAGCCCCGAAGAGGAACCCGCCGGCCAGTGTCAGAATCACTGCGCCGGGAAGCGAGAGCCCCGTCACGGCCACATAGGTCAGGACGAACAACGCTGCGGCTGCGGCAGAATGTGTTTCGGTGAACGACAGTAGGTAGTCGCGATTGTCCTTTAACACCTCCAAGGAGAGAAACCGGCCCAGATCGAAGTAGAAAAATGCGGCCACCGCAACCCCGATCGCGAGAACCATAGCAATCTTTCCCGCACTCAATCCGCTCTTTGTTTCAATCGATGGCATGTCGTTCGTCATGACGGTTTGCTCGGGTATCATGGGGACTCCTTTTCTGGCTGTCAATGTGGGCGACTGCCTCTCCGTTGCCCGGAGTCCCATGGTCTAACAGTGACCACACCCTGCCACACGCAAACGCTTGCCTGCTATAGCAGGATGCCGAAAAAGTCCGCCAGCGCCCAGGCTGTGGCGCGTGAAGCGCGAGACATGCGAGAAAGGCGCGACGTGGACAGATTGGATTTCCACCTCGTCTTGCCCATCCCGCTCGTCCAGCCTGTCTCGCTCGGCTATCCTGCGGGAGTGTTCTCCTGTTGTCCTAGACGTGCAGGCCATTGAATTTCCAATGTGCAACAATAGTTTTTCCGCAGCCTGATAGGTCTGCGACGTGAGACGGTGATTGGATGTTAACCCGCATTATTTATGACGGTTCGTGGCGAAATCGCTGAGCCGCCGCGCGAGACCGGCGCGCGGAGCCCAAGGGACTGGTTCCGCCGTCTGCGGCGGTGCCTGCCCCGTTTTCAGGCCGGGGACAGGCGCCAGGAAGAAGTGGCCGGAGGCTCGTCGTAGCAGCGGATCGGCGATTGCAGCAGAAGCGCTCATGAATAATGCGGGTTAAGAACCAAAGGAGGTAGCAGAGTCGCTAACGTGGCTGGCGATCGTAGAAATCGCGATCCATGTCGAGCCGGCCGAACGTCCGTTCCACTGGGTCGATCATCCCATCCTGATTGCGATCGAGCTCTTGGAAATGGTCGTGGGTCAATTCAGGAGTATGCGGGTCTGGAACGCCTGCACCAGGATGATTCCGACGAGGATCGTAGCGCTGGGGACTTTCCAGAATGCCGTGGTACATGAGATCGGTTCTCGGCTGCACGACGGCTTTCGGCACCCTCCTCCTATGAACTTTCATACGTCGAGGGCTCTTCGGACGCGTCGGCTTGAACTCAGCCGGTAGCGGCTTGGCCTGCTTCTGAATAGCCTCCGGTTGGCGCTCCGTGGCAGCGGGTATGGGACTCTTCTTGGCAAGCTGGATCGCCGAGTTTTGCCCTTGCTCAGATTGTTGCTTGGTAGGCTTAGCTGCGACGACGGCAGAAGCCGGCTTCCTTGCTTTCTTGGTTGCCGCGGATGCATCGTCTACGGCGGCCCACGTGAAGGCCACCAAGCAAACACAGACCAATACCCTCAAACTGCAGCGCACCCTCGTCATACCCCTCCCACCTAAGAATCCTTACAAGTGTAGCAGATCACATGTGCGCGTGAGAGCATGGAAATGCGCGATCACTCGCTATACCCCTGCTGAAATGCCTCCCCTGAGGGGCACTACCGACCCACATGCTCAACGGGCCTCAGAATAGGAGCTTTCGCCTTCAGAAACTTTTCCCGCTTGTAGGCTATATCCCCGTCCCACCGGGGAATTGCCACCATGGAAGGTCCACAGACACGCCGAGCATATGCCCGGTCCCTATCGTGAACCATGCGTTGGTTTGTAAAAGGCGTCGGCCCCGCTCCGCGCATCTCCGAACGCCTTTTTGCTCCCCATCACAACATCGCACATTCTGACTCTCTTCTATGGCCTTGAATCCTAGTCCTTCCTAAAACGGGAAGTACAGTTCGACCCCGCCGTACGCACCACTCTGAAAAGTTTGCGTGTATTGATAGCCGCCTTTGAGCGTCAGGTAAAAGCGATCGACTGGCACCTGAACCAGCGGGCCTGTTTGGACCGCATAGAAATCCTTGTTCCCCATGCCTGCGAGGTCCCAACCAAGGTAGGTGGAACAGCAGCCCTGTTCGCTCTTGTGGACCAGCCTGGTGGCTCTGAGGCGGCTCCAGACAAAGTTGTCTAAATCTGTGTAGGATACAATGGCATGAAACGTTCCCTGCTCGTGCCAGCGGAAGGCCTCTCCCTGCACATACACGCCAACATCACTCTCGTTTGTTCTTCCCCCAGTTGGACGATCCTGCTGTTTCCACCGAAACTGAGGACCGGCAAACCCAATAAAGTTCCACGGCCCCTGAATAACTTTGATTCCCAACGACGGGGACGTAAACTGAACCTCGGCCTTGCGATTTGCACCGTTATCTTTAAATGTGTAGCCGAGCCCAGCTCCCATGACTTGAATAAACGGTTGGAGATTCGATTCTCCCGATGTGAGCGGCGTCCGGACGCCCAAATACGTGTAGTATTCGCCCTGATTGTCTATTTGGTAACCCGTAAAAACGTCTCCGGCTATCCCGCCACCGGGCCACAACAGCGCCGTACACAGAACTACGCAGCACGCAACGTGAGCTCTTGCCATCGGTCCGCTCCCTTCTCCACCTGCTCGATCGCAAAGCCTGCCACCACCGTTCCTTCGGCCTGCATCACCCAACGTCGGCGGACTCTCAATGCAACGGACTCCACATACAGAGTCCCGTTCTCGCCGACAAGGTCGACCGTTCCAGGGATGTTCACTGAAAGACCGGTTGATGAGATCTGCTCAACTGTACCTTCCAAGGTACGGTCTGGCAACACTAAGCGACAATTCTCCCGGTACGCGAGGCGAAGGTCACTCCGATGTGACTTTCTCGATGTCTTGACGATTTTTTTAAATACGAGCACCAAGGACCATAAGCTCCGAAATATCCCCGGCTCGGCTTCGTGTTGATTCCAGGCACTGGAGTCGGAAAACACGGTGGCGATCATTGAATCGCCAGTCTTCTCGTCCACATCAATGAATTTGAGTCCCACCTCTATGGCATCTGATGACAACC
>VBOL01000238.1 GCA_005887945.1 Nitrospirota bacterium | reverse complement strand
GTGGATTGTCGTTCGAGGGGCTTCGGGTCGCGATCGTCGGAGATGTCGCCCATAGCCGTGTGGCGCGTTCGAACATTCACGCGCTCGTGAAGTTGGGGGCGGACATTCGGGTGGTAGGGCCGCCGACGATGATGCCCTTTGGGGTGGATAAACTAGGCGCACATGTCTATTACAATCTCGACGAAGCACTGCGCGACGTGCAAGTCATCATGATGTTGCGATTGCAGCTCGAACGGCAGGGTATTGCTCTGTTTCCGACCATCCGAGAATATGCGCGGCTCTACGGGTTGACGGCCGAGCGGGTCAAGTTGGCCGATCCTGGGGCGATTGTAATGCATCCAGGCCCGATCAATCGCGGGGTCGAGATTGCTCCGGAGGTGGCCGATAGTTTGTCGTCAGTGATTCTGGATCAGGTCGCGAACGGCGTGGCCGTTCGCATGGGCATTCTCTATCTCTTGTCAGGAGCAAACTGAATCGTGGCTATTCACATTGCAGGCGGGCACGTGATTGATCCGGGACGGCTCAATGGTGTGGCCGATGTGCTGATCGATGAGGGCCTAGTTGTCGCGGTAGGGCCTCACCTCAACGTTCCGGCGGGGGCCACGAAGATTGATGCCACGGGACGATTGGTCCTTCCCGGCTTCGTCGATCTCCACGTCCATTTCCGGGAGCCGGGCTTCGAATACAAGGAGTCGATCCAGAGCGGCGCGGCGGCGGCGGTGGCTGGCGGCTTCACCTCGGTCTGTTGTATGCCCAATACGGATCCCGTCAATGACAACCAAGCGATTACGGAATTCATGCTCGATCGTGCGCGGGCGGCCGGGCTGGCGAATGTGTTTCCGATCGGCGCGATTACGAAAGGTTCTGAGGGCAAAGAGCTGGCGGAGATCGGAGACTTGCGGCGTGCCGGCTGTGTCGCGATCTCGGATGACGGGAAGCCGGTGATGAACAGCCTGGTCATGCGGCGAGCGATGGAGTATGCATTGGCTTTCGACGTGCCGGTGGTCGATCATTGTGAAGATCTGCATCTTGCCGAGGGGGGCTGTATGAACGAAGGGGCCATCTCGACCGAGTTGGGGCTCCCCGGAATGCCGGCGGCGGCGGAAGATGTGATGGTGGCGCGTAATGTCGCCTTGGCGGAACTGACCGGGGCTCGGCTGCACCTGGCCCACATCAGTACAGAAGGTTCTGTGCGGATGGTGCGGGAGGCCAAGTCACGGGGACTCAAAGTAACGGCCGAAGCCTGCCCCCATCACTTTAGTATCACGGAGGAAGTGGTCCGAGGCTATAATACCTATGCCAAAATGAATCCCCCGCTTCGGACGTGGAAGGATGTGCAAGCGATCAAGGAAGGTCTCCGCGATGGCACGATTGATGTTATCGCCACGGATCATGCCCCGCATGCAACTCAGGAAAAACAGCTGGGATTTACTGAAGCGCCGTTCGGTATCGTTGGACTGGAGACAGCGCTGCCATTGACCTTCGCGCTGGTCGATGAGGGGGTCTTGTCGTTGGAGTCGGCAGTCGATAAGTTGAGTACGGCTCCGGCGAAGGTGTTTGGATTGGCCAAAGGCACGTTGGTGATCGGGGCCGATGCCGATGTGGCGGTCGTCGATCAGCAGGAACAGTGGGAGGTCGATCCGGCCAAGTTTCGGTCAAAGAGCCGAAATACCCCGTTTGGTGGATGGAAGGTGAAGGGGCGGGTGACGACGACGATCGTGGGTGGCCGGGTGGTGTTCGAGGCCAGCCAGACAGAGCAGTAGCCCGGTGCTGCGTATGTCCCATTGGGGGATGGTCTGTTGCCTCACGCTTGAATGGCTGGCATTGGGAATATGGGTCGGCGGCTTACTGGTGCTTATCGGAGCGGTCATTCCCGCGGTTTTTAATACGTTCGGCGGGCAGGATTCAGGCGGATTGTTTCTGACGCGGGCGTTTGAGGGCTATCATCGGTTCGTGATCGGGGCGCTGGCGATCTTGTGTGCCGCATCGTGGTATCGTTGGTGGAGTGGAGATTCGGCGGTGGCGGTCAGTCGGGGCGAGATGATGATGTTGGCGGGGATGGTGGTGATCGCGGGAGTCATTATTGTGTGGCTGCATCCATATGCCGCGGCGCTTCAATCTCAGGCCTTCGCGGTGCAAGAGGAGGCGGCGAAGAAGGCGGCCTTCGAAGCATTGTTTCGTATCCTGATGCCGGTTCGGTGGCTGTACATGGTAAATCTTGCACTAGGAATTCTCCTGATCGGAATCAAGACGAAACGGTCTCTCTACCGGGACGGAGTGGTCACGTGAAAAAAGCGTTATTGGCATTGGCAGACGGCACGATATTCGAGGGCCGTGCCCTCGGATACGAAGGTGAGACGGTGGGGGAAGTCGTGTTTAACACGGCCATGACCGGCTACCAGGAAGTCTTGACTGATCCCTCGTATAAGGGACAAATCATCACGATGACCTCTCCCCATATTGGAAACTACGGTATGACACCGGAGGATGCCGAGTCGCGGCGGATTTGGGCTGAGGGATTCATCGTGAAGGAGACAAGCCAACTCGCCAGCAACTGGCGCAGCCGACAGCAGTTACAAGACTATTTGCATGAGGCGAAGATCGTTGGCATCGAGGGGCTGGATACGCGGGCCCTGACCCGCCACTTGCGTGAACATGGTTCACAGCAGGGCGTCATCACCCACGTCGACGGAGATCCGCGCCGGGTCGTCGAGAAGGCACAGGCAGCTCCGAGCATCATTGGTCGCGATCTAGCGACAGCAGTTACTTGTGGGAAGGCCTATCGGTGGACGGAAGGATCAGGCGAGTGGGCACCCCCGCTCGGCGACAAGACAGGGCTTGGTGCGACCAGGCGGTGGCATGTCGTCGCCTATGATTTCGGGGTGAAACTGAATATTCTTCGCCGACTGGTAGATGTGGGGTGTGATGTGACCGTCGTTCCTGCTTCGGCCACCGCGACGCAGGTTGAAGCCCTCAAGCCTGATGGGATCTTCCTGTCTAACGGTCCGGGGGATCCGGAGGGAGTGCCTTACGCGATCGAGGCGGTGCGGCAATTGATCGGACGCCATCCGATCTTTGGCATTTGTTTAGGGCATCAGATTCTCGGTCTCGCGTTGGGACTCAAAACCTATAAGTTGACGTTCGGCCATCATGGAGCGAATCATCCGGTCATGGACCTCCGCACGAGACAAGTTGAGATCACGTCGCAAAACCACAATTTCGCGGTACAAACAATCCACCCGATCAGCGCAATTCCAGATCGACCACCCGTGGTGGACACGGCGTTCGGTCAAGTCGTGGTGACACATCTGAGTCTGAACGATCACTCGGTCGAAGGATTGGCCTGCGCTGATTGTCCGGTATTTTCGGTGCAGTATCACCCCGAGGCGTCTCCCGGTCCCCATGACTCCGCCTACTTATTCACCGAGTTTACTCAGTTGATGGAGAAACGGCATGTATAGTGTTTACGCAATGTGTAGTCGGCTCTGCCTCCTCGCCGTCATCAGTCTGCAAATCGGTTGCATCACGGTCAATCTCATCGAGCCACCAGGGCCGGTGCAGGAAGTGCAGCTCAGCGGCACAGGCGATGGAAAAGTGCTGTTGCTCGATCTGTCGGGGGTCATTAACTCACAAGATAAAGATGGCCTCGTTCCGCAGCCCAACATGTTGGCCACGTTCAGGGAAGAGCTGACGAGGGCCTCGAAGGACAACAAGATCAAAGCCGTGGTCGTTCGAATCAACAGTCCTGGCGGAACCGTGACCGCATCGGACATCCTGTATCATGAGTTGCGGGACTTCAAAACCAAGAGGAAGGTTCCCGTGATTGCTTCGATGATGGATGTGGCGGCGTCAGGGGGCTACTACCTGGCCATGGCGGCGGATAGCATTTTGGTTCATCCCTCGACAGTGACGGGCAGTATCGGCGTCATCATGTTGACGGTCAATGCCCGGGGATTGCTCGAAAAAGTGGGTGTCGAGGCCAACGCCATCACGTCCGGCCCCCGCAAGGACATGGGCTCACCCTTTCGGGTCATGACGGCTGAAGAGCGGGCAATCTTTCAAAGCGTGATTGACTCGTTCTATAACCGCTTCCTGGCAGTGGTACAGGAGGGGCGTCCCAATCTGTCGGCTGATCAAATCAAGAAACTGGCCGACGGGCGGATCTATTCCGGAGATCAGGCGAAGACGGCAGGCTTGATCGATGAGATTGGGTATCTTGATGACGCGATCGAGATAGCCAAGAAGAAGGCGGGTCTGATGGAGGCGCGGGTCGTGACCTATGGGCGTCGGGGGGAATATCAAAATAATATCTATTCGCGCTTATTCGGGACGAGTTCAGGCATCACCGGGTTAGCCAATTTGGATTTGTTGTCGATGGTGAGGGGGGGGACGCCGCAGTTCATGTACCTCTGGATGCCGTGACAAAATTTCGCATTGAGTGATTTATCGACATGTTCATTGAAGTGATCCGGCAATGATTCAATCACCAGATCACAAAATCGGCAAATTCTTGGCGACACCGATCGGACGCCGGTCGGTGCTGGCTCTGGGTGCCCAGGGGGCGGTGAGCCTCTACACGGCTCTTGGGGTTGGGGCTGCCCTGAGTCTGTTCGGCAGCCTGACCGGTTGTTACCGCGCGCCAGGCACAGCACGTGATCAGTTGATCTTTTTCTCCGAAGAGAAGGAACTGCAATTCGGATTGAGCGCATTCCGCGAGGTCTTACGGTCTGCCCCGCTCAGTGACAATGCAGAAGTGAATGACTTGGTGCACCGCGTAGGACGAAAAATCGCTGAAGCCGCCAACAAGCCGGAGTATCAGTGGGAGTTCGCGGTCATTCAAGACGACAAGATGGTCAATGCGTTCGCATTGCCAGGTGGGAAGGTCGCCATTTTCACCGGGATTCTCAAAACTACGAAAGACGATGCTGGATTGGCGACGGTGATGGGTCATGAGGTCGCGCATGCATTGCAGCGTCACGGGGTGGAGCGCATGAGCCGGAGTATCTTGGACCAAATTGCGCAATTGGGCGCATTGGGCGCGGCGGCTTCCGGACATACCAATGCCGGTGCGATCCAGGGCTTGTTGGGGGCGTATGGGGTCAATGTGTCGTTGCCCTTCAATCGGAAACAAGAATCGGAAGCCGACTACATCGGACTTCGATTGATGGCGCAGGCCGGGTACGATCCACGTGAAGCCGTGCCGTTTTGGGAGCGCATGAGCGGCTGTCCGAGGCAGATGATTGGGAAGCTCTGTTTTCGCTCGCAGCAGGCGATACCTGAATTCCTTTCCACCCATCCGTCCGATTTGACACGTATCAATCAGATTGAAGCCTGGCTGCCCGAGGCACTTCAGTACTATCATGGCCCTGGGGGAGGGGCAGCTCCACCGGCGCCCGCGCCATACCGGCCGACGATCGGGCCGATGCCACAAACTAGCTAGCTGATCCTGAAACGAGGTCTCCGTGCCAAGGCGGACAGATATTAAGTCCATTTTACTGATCGGGTCTGGCCCGATCGTGATCGGTCAGGCCTGTGAGTTCGACTATTCCGGTACGCAGGCCTGCAAAGCGCTTAAAGAAGAGGGCTACCGGGTAATTCTCATCAACAGCAACCCGGCGACGATCATGACCGATCCGGAGTTGGCCGATCGGACCTATGTAGAGCCGATCACGGTTGAGGTGGTGGAGAAAGTGATCGAGCGCGAACGACCCGATGCCCTGCTCCCGACTATGGGAGGACAGACCGCGTTGAATGCGACGATGGAATTGGTCAAGCGGGGGACGCTCGAAAAATATGGGGTCAAGTTAATCGGTGCGTCCGCCGAGGCGATTCACAAGGCCGAGGATCGCGAAGCCTTCAAGCATGCGATGCAGCGAATTGGGTTGCGAGTGCCGGCCAGTGGCGTGGCGCATAACCGTGAAGAAGCCATCAAGATTCTCGAACGGATCGAATTTCCGGTGATCCTTCGACCGTCGTTCACCATGGGCGGGACCGGGGGGAATATCGCGTACAACCGGGAAGAGTTCGAAAAGATTGTAGAATGGGGTCTCGCCATGAGTCCCGTCGGCCAACTTCTGATCGAGGAATCCTTGATCGGGTGGAAAGAATACGAACTTGAAGTGATGCGGGACCTCAAAGACAATGTCGTCATTGTCTGTCCGATCGAAAACCTGGACCCGATGGGGGTGCACACGGGTGACAGTATCACGGTCGCGCCGGCTATGACGCTCTCGGACAAAGAGTACCAGCGCATGCGGGATGCCGGGGTTCGGATCATGCGTGAGATCGGCGTCGACACCGGCGGTTCGAACGTCCAATTCGGCGTAGATCCTAGGAGCGGCGACATGGTGGTCATCGAAATGAACCCGCGTGTGTCGAGGAGTTCTGCGCTCGCCTCGAAAGCGACGGGATTTCCCATCGCCAAGATTGCCGCGAAGCTTGCGGTGGGCTACTCGTTGGATGAAATCACCGACGACATCACCGGTGTGACGAAAGCCTCATTCGAACCCACGATCGACTATGTGGTAGTGAAGATCCCTCGCTTTGCCTTCCAAAAGTTCCGAGGGGCCGATCCCACCCTCACGACGCAGATGAAATCGGTGGGTGAAGTGATGGCGATTGGGCGCACCTTTAAAGAGTCCTTGCACAAGGCGATTCGCTCGCTGGAGTTGAACCTGAACGGGCTCTCTTCGCGGGAGGGGTTGGATCGTGGCATTCCTGAAGGGCTTGATCGGCAACAAGCGCTGGAGCGGGTACGCCAACATCTGCGGACCCCAATTGCCGAGCGACTGTGGCACGTGGCGGATGGCATGCGTCTCGGCCTGTCCAATGACGACCTGTTTGCCCTCACGAAAATCGATCCCTGGTTCCTGGAGCAGATCCGAGAGCTGATGCAATTTGAAGCCCTGCTGGTCGGCCAGGCGGGAAAGAAACCAGCTGCGCTTGAGGAGTCGCTTCTGTGGCAGGCCAAGGAACTTGGTTTTTCAGACGATCGTATCGCACAGCTCATTGGCGTGACATCAGCCTCGGTCCTGGACCAGCGGACCAAGACCGGCCAGGGTAGAAGAGGGGTGACCTACAAACGGGTCGACACCTGCGCCGCAGAGTTCGAAGCCCATACCCCCTATCTCTATTCGACGTACGGAAGCGAATGTGAGGCTCGCCCGACAGACCGGAAGAAAGTGATCATCCTCGGTGGGGGGCCGAATCGCATCGGACAGGGGATCGAATTCGACTACTGTTGTGTCCATGCAGCCATGGCGCTTCGCGAAGAAGGTATCGAATCGATTATGGTGAATTGTAACCCCGAAACGGTGAGTACAGACTACGACACCTCTGATCGACTCTATTTTGAGCCGTTGACTGAGGAAGACGTCCTCAACATCGTAGAGCGCGAGCAGCCGTTGGGAGTCGTGTTACAGTTCGGCGGGCAGACGCCTCTTAAGCTCGCGCTGCCCTTGTCCAAGGCCGGGGTGCGAATCTTGGGCACGAGTCCTGAGGCGATCGATCGCGCCGAAGATCGAGAACGATTCCGCGACCTCTTGAATAAGCTCGGGCTCCGTCAAGCGGAGAGTGGCATGGCCCGATCCGTAGACGAGGCCCTTCGGATCGCCTCGCTGATCAGCTATCCGGTCATGGTGCGGCCTTCATACGTGTTGGGCGGGCGATCCATGCAGATCGTCTACGACGAGTCCGGTTTGCTGGAGTATATGGGATCGGCGGTCAAAGCCTCACCGAAACATCCCGTGCTGATCGACAAGTCCGGGGTGCATTCGGGGGACTCGGCCTGTTCGTTGCCGCCCTATTCGCTCGGTCAGAGCGTGGTCGAAGAGATTCGTCGGCAAATGAAGGCGTTGGCTCTGGAACTTGGCGTGATCGGCCTGATGAATGCGCAGTTTGCCGTCAAAGACCACACGATCTATGTGCTGGAGGTCAATCCTCGAGGCTCGCGCACCGTGCCGTTCGTCAGTAAAGCCATCGGTGTACCGCTTGCCAAGCTGGCCATGAAGACCATGGTGGGCAAGAGCCTTCCGGAGCTGGGGTTGACTGAGGCCCCTGCTCCCTCTCATTTGTCCGTGAAAGAATCCGTTTTTCCCTTTAATAAGTTCCCGGGGGTGGATGTCCTCTTGGGTCCGGAGATGAAGTCCACCGGGGAAGTGATGGGCATCGACCAGGATTTCGGATGGGCTTTCGCGAAGGCCCAAGCAGGAGCTGGTGCGCCGCTGCCGAAAGGAGGGACGGCATTCATCAGCGTGAAGGAGAGTGACCGCCCGGCGGCTCTGGAAGTTGTGCGACAGCTCCAGCGGCTGGGGTTTAGCGTTCAAGCTACGAGTGGAACGGCGGTCTATTTACGGAACCATGGGGTCTATGCGGAAGCTGTGAACAAGGTCATGGAAGGTCGGCCCCATGTCGTGGACCATATCAAGAACGGGCAGGTGGCCTTGGTCGTGAACACTGTGAGTACCGCGTCATCACATGCCGATTCATTGTCGATCCGCCGGGAGGCTCTGAATAAAGGGCTGGCCTACTATACGACCATACGGGGGGCACGAGCGGCGGTCATGGGCATTGAAGCGATTCTCAAGAAAGAACTTACCATTCGGTCGCTGCAGGAATATCACCACCACTCATAAGAGGACGCCACAGACCATGCCGACACCGATCACCAAGAAGGGGCACGAGGCGCTCCAAGCAGAGCTCGATCGCCTTCGCAAAGTTGAGCGTGCCAAAAATATCGAAGCCATTGCTGAAGCGCGTGCCCATGGCGATTTGAGCGAGAATGCGGAGTATGGTGCCGCCAAAGAACGCCAGGGATTCATCGAGTCGCGTATCGTGGAACTTCAGTCGAAGCTGGCCGACGCCCGCATCGTCGAAACTACCGGGCGAATCTCCGAGACCATCGTGTTCGGCGCCACGGTGCTCGTGATTGAACAGGAGTCGCAGTCGAAGCGGCAGTACACGCTGGTGGGACAGGATGAAGCCGATATGAAAGTGAACCGCATCTCGATTCAGTCTCCGGTCGGTAAGGCGCTGATCGGAAAGCGAGTCGGCGATTTCGTCGAGGTCAAGACACCGGTCAAGATGGTCGAGTACGAGGTGGTGGAGATTCGTTTCGAGGAGCTATAGCCCGCATTACTCATGAACACTTCTGCTGCAATCGCGGAGACGGAAGTCAGAATCTAATGCGGTATTCTTTCTTCGCGCCACGATCTTGCAAAGGGCGCTCGACCTCGCAAGCGCGGTGGCGACGCACCTGGACGCGGCTGGCACGCACCCAGGCAGGCGGGCTCGCCGCTCGGTCGGTCAACGTACTGTTTCCAGTATGCCTCTCTCCCTCGCGGGCTAGGCTCTGGAGCCTGCCTCGCCCACTCTTACAAGGGGGCCAGCCCCCTTGTAGAATCCCCACGAAGGGGGCGCACCCCCTTCGGAACTCCCAGGTGGGGCGTTGCCCCACCTTGCAGCGCCGCGCGCCTGTCTCGCTGGGCGACTGCGCGATTTCGCGACGAACCGTCATGAATAATGCGGGCTAGCATGCCGCATCCTCTGGGGCTCATCACGCTGTTGACCGATTTCGGCGATCGGGATTCTTTCGTAGCGAGTATGAAGGGGGTGATCCTCACCATCAATGCCCACACCGCCATCGTCGATCTCTCGCATCACGTGCCGCCCCATTCGGTCGAAGATGCCGCCTATCTCCTGAAATCCTGCTATCGATATTTTCCGGAGGGCACGGTGCATGTGGCCGTCGTCGATCCTGGCGTCGGCAGCGCGCGGCGCCCCCTCATCGCACAGAGCGAGCACTACTTCTTTCTGGCTCCCGACAACGGTCTTTTGACGCTGATTCTTGCCGAAGACCGCGAGATGGAAGTACGGGAGATTGAAAACGCGGATTATCGCCTGACATCACCAGGCCACACCTTCGACGGCCGCGATCTCTTCGCCCCGGCTGCGGCGTGGCTGACCAAGCAAGAGCCGTTCGCGTCCTTCGGACGACTCATCGACGACTCCAAGACCTTCACCATCTCGAAACCGAAATGGGAAGCCATGGCCTTGGTGGGAGAGATCGTTCACGTTGATCGATTCGGCAATCTGATTTCCAACCTCACACCCCAACACTTGGAGGAAATTCGAGAAATTACGAAGCGACCAAACCCGCTGATCCGTATCGCCGGCCACACGATCGACGGACTCGTCGGGAGCTATCATGAAGGGGATGCGCGGGTACCTCGTGCCCTGATCAATAGTAATGGCCAGCTGGAGATCTTTCTCAAAGAGGGCAGCGCCGCATCGTTGCTTCAGCTTGGCACAAGAGAAGCCGTCAGGCTGATGTGAGCGAGGGTGATCCCGTGACTGTCGCAATGGCACGATGCAGGATCGCGATCATGCGCGCGAGTGTCGAGGCATCGGTCGAGAGGGGCGGCAACAGCACCATGATGTGTCCCAGCGGTCTTAACAGCAAACCGTGGCGTCTGGCCTCCTGTGTGACTCGATGGCCCATTCGAACTTCGAGGGGATAGGGTTTTCGCGTCTTCTTATCCTCCACCAGCTCGATGGCTGCTATGAATCCCCGCTGCCTGATGTCGCCCACATGGGGCAGTTGCCAGAGTGGGTGAAGCAGTCGCGCCATCGTCTTGATCTTAGGTTGCAGTCGAGCGAGCGTCTTCTCTTTCTTGAACACCTCGAGATTTGCCAGCGCTACGGCGCAGCCGAGCGGATTACCGGTATAGCTGTGCCCGTGGAAGAATGTTTTGAAGTCTTCGTACTTGCCGAGAAAGGCCTTGTAGATTTCGTCGGTGGTGAGTGTTGCTGCGAGTGGGATGTAGCCGCCGGTCAGGCCTTTGCTGATCGCCATCAAGTCCGGCGTGACCCCCTCATGCTGGCAGGCGAACATCTTGCCGGTACGGCCGAATCCGGTGGCGACTTCATCGGCAATCAAGAGGACATTGTACTTGGTGCAAAGCTCACGAATTCGCCTCAGATAGCCTGAAGGAGAGGTCAGCATTCCGGCGGCGGCTTGTACTAATGGCTCGATGATGAAGCCGGCTAGTTCGCGGTGACGCTCTTTGATGATCCGTTCAATCGGATCAAGGCAAGCCATCTGGCACGACGGGTAGGTCATCCTGAGCGGGCAGCGATAACAATAGGGCGGGTCGGCTTCGACGGTGGGGAACAGCAGCGACTTGAATCGCGAATGGAATAGCTCGATGTTGCCCACGCTGACAGCCCCGATGGTATCGCCGTGGTAGGCCAGCTTCAGATGCAGAAAGGTATGCTTGGGACCGGTCTCGGGACGTCGCTGCTGCCAGTACTGGACCGCCATTTTGAGCGCGACTTCGACCGCTGTCGACCCATTGTCGGAATAAAACACACGCGTCAGGCCTTTGGGTACGATCCGAATCAATGCTCGCGCGAGCTGAATCGCCGGCGGATTGGAGAGTCCGAACAGCGTTGAATGCGCGACCTTGTCCAGCTGCTGCTTGATCGCACGGTCGAGCGCCGAATGGCGATGGCCATGGAGATTGACCCAGATGGACGAGGTCCCATCGAGAAACCTCTTCCCTTCCATATCGATCAGGTAGGGCCCTTTCCCTCGCTCGATAATGAGCGGCTCCTCCTGTTCCCATTCCTGCATTTGGGTGAAGGGATGCCAGAGGTACCGGTAATCCCAATCAATCAGCTGTCGAGCAGAAGGTTTTAGTGCCACGGTGTAAGAGTCGCACAAGAGCGAATAGCGTATAGCTCGAGATCAGAAAATCCAGGATACTGCCATGTGCGATAGGCAATCAGCGATGCGCTCTTGTCAGATGTTGTTGCCGCGGTGCGGAGCGGATTATACGAGGGGGCGATTGCTTTGACAACTTCGGGGGCAGTAACTATAATAAACCGATGTTTATAGGAAATGAGATAGGATTTGCAAAGCCTCATACGCAATTTTTCGATTATTGCCCATATCGATCACGGCAAATCAACCCTCGCTGACCGGTTCCTGGAAGCCACGGGCGCTGTCTCGGCCCGAGAATCGAAAGAACAGATTCTCGACGCGATGGATCTGGAGCGTGAGCGCGGGATCACGATCAAGGCCCACGCGGTTGCGGTCCGGTATAAGGCCAAGGATGGGAAGACGTATGCCTTGCATTTGATCGATACGCCAGGTCACGTCGACTTTACCTATGAAGTCTCACGCAGTTTGGCGGCCTGCGAAGGCGCGCTCTTGCTCGTCGATGCCACGCAGGGGGTGCAGGCTCAGACGATTGCCAATGTGAATCTGGCGATGGCCAATAACCTCACGATCATTCCGGTCATCAATAAGATCGATCTCGCGAGCGCCGATCCGGAAGGCACCAAGCAATCGATTTCCGATGTGCTGATGCTGGATGCGACCGATGCCCTGCCGATCAGCGCGAAAGAGGGACGCGGCGTGCCGGAGGTACTGGAGGCAGTCATTGCCAGGATTCCTCCACCGTCGGGTGATGCTCAGGCACCGCTCAAGGCGCTCATCTTCGACTCCTGGTTTGATAATTATCAGGGCGTGATCGTGCTGACGAGAGTCGTGGATGGAGCCCTGCAGCCGGGGATGAAAATCAAAGTCATGTCGAACAACCGGACGTTTGAAGTGATGGAAGTCGGCCAATTCACCCCGAAACGGACCAAAAAGACCGAGCTGTTGACCGGTGAGGTCGGATACCTCTGCGCGAACATGAGAGAAGTCGCGGACGTCAAAATCGGCGATACGCTCACGGACGCGATGTCGCCGACGAGCGCGCCCTTCCCTGGGTATAAAGAAGTGAAGCCGCTCGTGTTCTGCGGGCTCTATCCCACCGACACGGCCCGGTACGAAGATTTGCGCGATGCGCTGGTCAAACTGCGGTTGAACGATTCCTCGTTCGTCTACGAACCGGAGACGTCGCTCGCTTTGGGGTTCGGGTTTCGATGCGGCTTCTTGGGCCTGCTGCACATGGAAATCATCCATGAGCGGCTCGAGCGTGAATATGACCTGACGCTCCTTACCACCGCGCCGACCGTCGTCTACCGCGTGCTGACGACCAAGGGCGAGGTGCTGGAGGTCAATAACCCGTCACAGCTCCCGCCTCCCAGCAGTATCGACTCATTTGAGGAGCCGTTTATTCTGGCCTCGGTGATTACCCCCGAACGGTACATGGGGGCCATCCTAAAGCTCTGTCAGGAACGCCGCGGTATTCAGCGTAGCATGCATTTTCTCGATCCGACGCGAGTGGTAATCAGTTACGAATTGCCGCTCAACGAAGTCATTCTTGATTTTTACGATAAGCTCAAGTCGCGCACACAGGGCTACGCCTCGCTCGATTATGAACTGATCGGCTATCGCGAGTCCGATCTCGTGAGGCTCGATATTTTATTGAACGGCGAGGCGGTCGATGCCTTGTCATTTATCACCCATAAAGATCGTTCCATTCAGCGTGGGCGTCAGCTCGCCGAGAAAATGAAGGAGCTCATTCCCCGGCAGATGTACGAGATCGCCATTCAGGCGGCGATCGGGAGCAAGATTATCGCGCGTGAGACGATCGGAGCCATGAAGAAGAACGTCCTTGCGAAATGCTACGGCGGCGATATTACGCGGAAACGCAAGCTCCTCGAGAAACAGAAGGAAGGAAAGAAGCGCATGAAATCAGTGGGGAGCGTGGAAGTGCCGCAAGAGGCCTTCCTCGCCATTTTGAAAGTCGGTGAGGAATGAGCGGGGAGACGAAGCGTCCCCCATCGGACGACCTCAGGCCCGCGACCCAACAGGGGCGGACGGATGCCGCAGGAGCGCCTGCGGTGTTCGGCGAACCGTCGGCGGTGTCACGGCCTGGCAGGAAGTCGCTCGTTCGCGAGTATGCAGAAGCCATTGTCGTGGCGATGCTCCTGGCCTTTGCGATCCGGGTGTTTGTCGTCCAAGCCTTCAAGATTCCCTCCGGCTCGATGATTCCCACGTTGTTGATCGGGGATCATATCCTGGTCAGCAAGCTGTCCTACGGCATTCAATGGCCCAGCCAGTGCAAGTTTCAAGCGGCCTTTCCTCCCGTCAATTGTTACGCTTCGCAGGCACTCATCGAATTCGGCAAGCCGCAACGGGGTGACATCATCGTGTTCCGGTTTCCCGAAGACGAGGAAAAGGATTTCATCAAACGGATTGTGGGGACTCCAGGCGATACCGTCCAACTTCGCAATAAAGCTGTGTTGGTGAACGGTGTCGTGCTCGATGATAAACCATTCACCCAACGGATCGATCCGGGGATCATCGACGGCACGATCAATCCGCGCGACAATTTCGGGCCGGTGACAGTGCCTGATGGCGCTTATTTCGTGATGGGCGACAATCGCGACCAAAGTCTGGACAGCCGGTTTTGGGGGTTCGTGCGCGAGGAAAAAATCCGCGGGAAGGCGTTCCGTATTTACTGGTCGTGGAGCGGGCAAGGTCAATGGACGGAGTGGGTCAGATGGGATCGATTCGGAAAAGTCATTCAATAAATAAAGCTACGCGCCAGGCAGCGGCAGGCTCCGGGGCTCAGGGCCGCGGAGGTGCGGCGTCCCCTAAAGTGCTTCGGCAGTACATCTCGCGATTCCCGCAAGCCTCCGTGCTCGTGATCGGCGACCTCATTCTCGACCACTATATCTGGGGCCGTGTGAGCCGCATATCGCCGGAAGCCCCGGTGCCGGTGGTCCATGTTGATTCGGAGTCCTTGAA
>VBOL01000035.1 GCA_005887945.1 Nitrospirota bacterium | reverse complement strand
CGCGGCATGCTCATTCATACTGGGCGATTTGCGGTCCAGGCGCGAGTTGAAGGAGAGCGACTCCGCGTCCGATTGAACGACGGGAGTGAGCGTACTGTAGATCATGTGGTTTTGGGGACTGGATATCGTGTGAATGTTGCACTCTATCCGTTCCTTTCGGCAGAGCTGCTGGACAGCCTGGAGCTTGTGGACGGTTATCCTCGACTCGATGCGGGATTCGAGAGCTCCCTTCCGGGATTGCACTTCCTGGGAGCGCCGGCAGCCTGGAGTTTCGGTCCGCTTATGCGATTTGTCGCCGGCACTGAGTTCGTTTCACCGGCGCTCAGCAAGCGGATTCGTCAGGCAACGAAACGCTGCTGTGCCTCTTCGGGCGACAGAAGTCGTTTCGCATTGCAAGTCACCCAGAACGGAGATTAGGGCTGGCCACACCTCGGCTGGAGCCGGTTGCTGCCCATCACGAGGGAGCTGAGTATCGCCCGTAACTGCCTTGAACGTCTATACGCTCAACCCACTTGAGGATCCGCGCTGGCTGGAGTTCATCCACGGTCATGCCCGAGCGTCCGTCTTTCATACGCCCGGCTGGCTCGCGGCGCTGCACCGGACCTACGGCTATGAGCCCATCGTTTATACGACTTCGGCTCCAACGCTCAGCCTGACGAACGGCCTCGTCTTCTGTCGCATCAGCAGTTGGCTAACAGGACGCAGGATGGTCTCGGTGCCCTTTGCCGACCACTGCGAGCCACTCGTCGAGCGGCCGGAAGACCAGAAGGAACTTTTCAGTTTTCTCAGGTGCGCAGTCCGGAAAGAAAAATGGAAGTATATTGAGATCCGGCCCTTGTGTTCCGACCTCTTGAGTGAGCCAGGTCTGGGGAAAGCAGATGTCTTTTGCCTTCATGTGCTGAATCTCCATCCCCCCTTGGAGACTCTCTTTCGGAACTTTCAGAAGGACTCCATTCAAAGAAAGATCAGGCGCGCGGGACAGGAATTCCTCCATTACGAGGAGGGCAGGTCGGAAGCGCTACTCACAAATTTCTATCGGCTCTTCCTGATGACGCGTCGGCGGCACAACTTGCCTCCGCAACCGATTGAGTGGTTCCAGAATCTGGC
This sequence comes from Nitrospirota bacterium, assembly GCA_005887945.1. Taxonomy (GTDB): domain Bacteria; phylum Nitrospirota; class Nitrospiria; order Nitrospirales; family Nitrospiraceae; genus Palsa-1315. Next base: position 11,686 of record VBOL01000035.1, on the reverse strand, counting down.
TACCTGCCTAGGCGATCAACTCAAGATTCATGTAGCGTTTAAGGACGGTCGGGCCATCGCCAGTATCTTGACGCTTCGCCACCGCGACACGCTTGTCTATAAGTACGGCTGCTCCGATGCCAGTTATCACAATCTAGGTGGCATACCGTTCTTGCTCTGGAAGGCGATCCAGGAGGCAAAAGAGCGCGGAATGCTGGCATTTGATTTGGGCCGCTCAGACTCTGCTGACCATGGACTGATTACTTTCAAAGACCGCTGGGGCGCCACCCGGTCAACGCTGGCGTACGGAAGGTATTGTGCTCGGCAGCGCCAAACTGCAGCCGAAGGGCACTCGATGCAGTTCGCCAAACGGGTCTTTGCCCGCCTGCCCGATAGTCTCTTGACCGCGGCCGGAAGGCTGCTCTACAGGCACATTGGCTGAAAGGTCCCTAGTCGGCGATCTTCCACGATCGTGGGCCACATGGCGATCCAACCTGCAACAAATCGAAAGATGGACGAACTGAACGCAGCCTTCTGCGATTTTTATCGATGCCCGGAAGCTTTCGCGACGTTTACTTTAATTGGAAAGTTATCTGAGGGCAGCGGTTACTTCCATTTTGGTCCGGACACGGTCTGCTACGGGCGGACCTCTCCCGGTTTCCGGGCAGCGCGCGCGACAGATGAACTCTATGATGTCGGAAACGACCTGGTCGCAGATGGAACGACCCTCGGGCTTCCTTTCAATCCGTCGGAAATCAGCGCCAACCTCCGCTACGAGCGGTATGCATCGAAGTCCGACGGGCCCGGGACAGCATCGCGCGCCGCATCGGCTCTCCGTGCAGGCTACTACCTGGCGCGACCGCTTCTGCCTGTCTCCGTAAGAAAGCATCTGCAGCGAATGCGTCTAAATGGGTGGAAAAAGATTGCTTTTCCCCATTGGCCGGTAGACACAAGCGTTGAGCGCATGTTCGAAAGGCTGCTAATTTCGTTACTTCAGGTTCACTCGGTCGAGCGTATCCCCTTTATCTGGTTCTGGCCGGATGGTTACCCAAGCTGCGCCATTATGACTCATGATGTGGAAACAGCGCGTGGCCGAGACTTTTGCCCAAATCTAATGGATCTGGATGATGCCTACGCTATCAAATCATCTTTCCAGATCGTGCCCGAGGAACGTTATTCCGTGTCGGAAGCTTTCCTCAGTGCCGTTCGGGACCGAGGGTTTGAAATCAACGTCCATGATTTGAATCACGATGGGGGCCTGGTCTGCGACCGCCAGCGATTCCTGCAACGTGCCGCACAAATCAATCGATACGGAAGAGCGTATCGAGCCTCCGGATTTCGTTCCGCGGCTCTCTACCGAAATCTCGACTGGTGGGAAGATTTAGAGTTTTCCTATGATATGTCTGTTCCCAGCGTCGGCAATCTGGAGGCGCAGCAGGGTGGCTGCTGCTCGGTGATGCCCTTTTTCGTCGGCAAGGTCCTGGAATTGCCTGTCACTACCGTGCAGGACTACTCGCTCTTCCATATTCTGAATCAATATTCCATCGATCTGTGGGTAAGGCAGATCGCTCTCCTTTCCAAGCAACACGGGCTACTCAGCTTCATCGTTCATCCCGACTATATTTCGGAACCGCGGGCACAAGATACATACAAATCACTGCTCGCCTATCTCGCAGATTTGCGGTCCGAGGGCAAGATCTGGATTGCCCTTCCACGAGAGGTCAATCAGTGGTGGCGTGATAGAAGTCAGATGAGGCTGGCACGGCGCGGAAGTAACTGGGAAATCGAAGGTCCGGGCAGTGAGCGAGCACAGATCGCCTTTGCCCAACTGGAAGGGAAGTCTCTTGTTTATCGGCTCGACCCTGGCTATGGAGGTGGTCCCACACTCCCGAAGGTGCCATGTGACGGCCGTTGGGAGAATCGCAATGTCTCATTCAACTGTTTACCTTGAGGGTGAGTATCTCGCGAAGAATCCGCAGTGGCATGTGGAGGAGTCTCCGTGGAAGGCGAAGCAGGTGCTTCGCATGCTTCGGCAGAACGATCTTACTCCAAAGACCATCTGTGAAGTGGGATGCGGCGCTGGAGAGGTGCTGAGTCAACTTCAGAGAAATCTGAGCCGCGAATGCGTCTTCCAGGGTTATGACATCTCGCCACAGGCGCTGGAGCTGGCCAGGAGCAGAGCCAATGAGAAGCTGCAATTTGAACTGGCTGACTTCCGAAGCGGGAGCGATGTGTTTTTCGATCTGATTCTCGTTTTGGATGTGATTGAACATCTCGAAGATTACTGGAGTTTTCTGCGGCAACTGAAACCGACAAGCCGCCACAAGATATTCCACATTCCCCTGGATCTCTCGGTTCAGACGGTGTTCCGCCAGAGAGCTCTGCTCAAGCGGCGCGATCTGTACGCACACCTCCATTACTTCACGAAAGAGACAGCGCTTCAGACGCTGCGCGATGCCGGGTACGAGGTGCTGGATTATTTTTATACGCCCCGCTCGATCGAGCTTGGCGCGGAACTCGGCGAGAAGCTTTTGAGCTTGCCACGCAGGCTGTGCTTTGCCATCCATCAGGATTTCGCCGCCCGCCTGTTGGGTGGGTTCAGCTTGCTGATCCTGGCTCGATAGCTCAAACCACAGTGCGGAGTCTTCAGGCTCTATGCAAACCTCGATTTGCAACGCGGTGAGTTCGGCCGGAAACGGTTGCCGCGGTCGCGCCGGTCAGGGCGCATTGGTCGCAGGCGCCGATTACCGGGGCTTAGGCGTAGTCCGAAGTCTGGGGCGCCGCGGCATACCCGTCTGGGTCCTGAACCACGCGGGTCACCTGGTGGGAGCTGTCTCCCGGTACGCTGCCCGAACGCTGCGTTGGCCTCTTGAGGACGGTCGCAAACAGCTCGACTTTCTGCTAGATCTGGCGACAAGGGAGAAACTCGAAGGCTGGGTGCTGTTTCCGACCGACGACGAAGACGTGGTTCTGTTCGCGCGTCATCACGAGTTGCTCTCAGCCCATTACCAGCTCACAACTCCAGTATGGGACGTAGTGCGTTGGCTATCTGACAAGCGGCTGCTATACCGGCTCGCGCGGGATCTTGCGCTGGACCAGCCTTGGACGGTCTGCCCTCGCAATCGCGAGGAGCTCGAGTCGCTCGATTGCCCGTTTCCTGTCATTCTCAAGCCGGCGATGAGGCTGGAATTTAATCGCCTCAGTGCGGATAAGGCATGGCGAGTCGAAGATCGAAGGTCCCTGCTCGCGCGCTATGATGAGGCTTGCGGGCTGATTGACCCCGAATTGCTGGTGATCCAGGAGGTTGTGCCGGGATGGGGAGAAACGCAGTTCTCGTTTGCTGCTCTTTGCAAGGATGGCTCTCCCCTGGCGTCGATCGTGGCAAGACGTACGCGCCAGTTTCCGATGGATTTCGGGCGTTTCAGTACTTATGTTGAGACGGTAGATGAGCCGCAAGTCGCCGAGCCGGCTTTGCGGCTGCTGGCCGCCCTCCGCTTCACAGGACTCGCCGAGGTTGAGTTCAAGAGAGACTCGCGGAACGGCAAATATAAACTTCTGGATGTGAATCCGCGAGTTTGGGGCTGGCACACCCTTTCCAACCGTGCCGGCGTCGATTTTCCTTACCTTCAGTGGCGCCTGGCTACTGGTCAATCGGTACCTGAAGCGCGCGGGCGGGCTGGCGAGCGTTGGATGCGCATGTGTACCGATATTCCCATGGCAATTCAAGAGATTCTGAACGGGCGACTGTCGCTTCGGGCTTATCTGCAAAGCCTTCGAGGTCCTAAAGAATCTGCGGTTTTCGCTTGGGACGATCCTCTACCGGGCTTCCTCGAACTCCCCTTGCTCGCCGCTATGGTCGGGAAACGATTCGTAAGGAGAAAAGGGGTCTAGCGCATCTCCGTATTTCGAGTACACCCGCCGGTGGCTCGCACGTTCTGCAATTAGGCACATTCCGTGACCAACCGAACCATGAATGCTTATCCCGGTCTTCTCATCGTGAACGCCGACGACTGGGGGAGAGACGCCCGCACGACCGGGAGGATCCTCGATTGCTTCCAGCGGAGGGCCGTGTCGTCCGTGAGTGCCATGGTCTTCATGGAGGATTCAGAGCGGGCCGCAGCGATGGCTCAGGAGCAAGGAATCGACGCCGGCCTGCACCTGAACCTCACCACGCGGTTCTCGGCGCCGGATTGTCCTGCACGGCTCCTTGAACGTCAGGGTGAACTTGCCCGCTACTTGTTGCGGCATCTCGCTGCCCGAGTAATCTTTAACCCTTGGCTCGTCCGCGACTTCGAGTATGTCGTCACGGCCCAGATCGAAGAATTCCGGCGTCTGTACCAGAGAGATCCGGACCGTGTGGACGGCCATCACCACATGCATCTCTCCGCGAACGTGCTGCTCCGGGATTTGCTACCAGGCGGAACGCTCGTGCGGCGACATTTTTCCTTCGAGCCCGGAGAGAAGGCGCTGCGCAACCGGTTTTTTCGCTGGTTTGCCGACGCCATGCTGGCGCGCCGCCATCGCGTGGTTGACTTCTTTTTCTCACTGCCGCCGCTCGAACCTCCGAGTCGTTTGCAACGGATTTTCTCCCTGGCCCGCCGGTTCGTTGTTGAAGTGGAGACACATCCTGTCAAACCGGAAGAGTATCAGTTCTTGTCCGGAGGCGACATTTTCCGCTTGGCCGGGGATTTGCCGATTGCCTCCCGTTTCGCGAGCGTGCGGAGAAAGGAGACGATCCATGCCTCCCGGCGTCAGGACCGGCGAAACGAAGCATATTAGCGTGTGCGTCTGCACGTATAAGCGACCAGACCTTCTTAAGCGTTTGTTGAACGAACTCGGCGTTCAGGATACGGGAGGGCTATTTACATATTCGATCGTGATTGCCGACAACGATGAGTTGCGATCTGCCGAGGCGGTGACGTTGGATTTTGCGGTTGCGTCGCGTATTCCTGTCCGGTACTCCGTGGAACCTCGGCAGAATATCGCGCTCGCCCGGAACAAGGCCGTCGAGAACGCACACGGAGACTTTGTCGCCTTCATCGACGACGATGAGTTTCCGAGCAAAGGCTGGCTCCGGACTCTGTTTAAAGCCTGCAACGACTATGACGTGGACGGTGTGCTTGGACCAGTGAAGCCGTACTTTGACAAAGATCCGCCAAAGTGGGTCGTTAAGGGCAAGTTCTACGAACGGCCGACTTACCCAACCGGGTTGGTAATCGACTGGAGAAAAGGACGGACCGGGAACGTCCTGCTGAGACGCCGCATTTTCGCTTCTGGCGGACAACCGTTCAGGCCGGCGTTTCTGACAGGAGAGGATCAGGATTTTTTTAGAAGAATGATCGAAAAGGGGTACTCGTTCATCTGGTGCAATGAGGCCGTGGCGTTTGAGGTCGTTCCCCCGATCCGTTGGAAACGCACCTTCCTGTTAAGAAGAGCGTTACTCCGGGGAACAATTTCCGTAGTCCATCCGGCGTTCGGACCGCGTCAGATCGTAAAGTCAGTCATCGCCGTTCCCGTTTACGCGGCCGCGCTGCCGTTTGCGTTTGTGTTGGGACATCACAGGTTCATGACACTCCTGGTCAAATTAGCAGATCATCTGGGCAAGCTCCTTTCACTCCTGGGCATCAACCCGATTCGAGAGTCATACGTCACCGAGTAACTGAAAGACATGAGCCAGACGGAACTCGATCCTTTCATTGTCGGGCGGGACGATCTGATCCTCGTGACAGGGGCCACGGGTTTCATTGGATCCAGACTCGTGGAGAATCTGTTGGAACGCGGGTTCCGCAACCTGCGCTGTTTCACCAGAGCCTCTAGTGAGGCGGCTAGGATTGAAGACCTCTCTGTCTGCCATCGCAACGGCACCCGGGTGGAAGTGGTCAAAGGCAATCTTCTCTCGCGCGAGGATTGTGCTGCTGCCACCGAGGGCGCGGCGCTCATCTTTCACCTGGCCGCGGCCAGAGGCGAGAAGTCATTTCCCGATGCGTTCCTGAACTCCGTCGTCACCACGCGGAATCTTCTCGAAGCATGCCTCCGTCATCGTTGCGTGCGGCGATTCGTCAACGTCAGTTCCTTCGCGGTTTACACCAACACGCAGAAACGTCGGCGCGGCGTGTTGGATGAGTCTTGTCCAGTTGAAAAGCATCCCGAGCTCCGGGGAGATGCCTATTGCTTCGCGAAAGTCAAACAAGACGAAATCGTCAACGAGTATGGAAAGAGGTTCGGGCTTCCTTACGTCATTGTCAGACCTGGGTATGTCTATGGTCCCGGCAACGAGGGCATCACCGGCAGGGTAGGGGTCGGTACGTTTGGTCTCTTTCTGCATCTTGGGGGGTCGAACACAATACCGTTTACGTACGTCGATAACTGTGTGGATGCAATCACCCTTGCCGGATTGAAGAAGCGGATCGACGGCGAAGTATTCAACGTCGTGGACGACGATCTTCCTTCCAGCAAACAGTTCTTGCATCTATATAAACAGAATGTAAGACGATTCAAGTCAATCTATGTTCCCCACGTCATAAGTTACGCACTCTGTGCTTTGTGGGAAAACTATTCGAGCTGGTCAGAGGGGCAGTTGCCGCCCGTGTTCAATCGCAGGGGCTGGCATGCATTCTGGAAGAAGACCCGGTATAGCAACGAAAAGGTTAAGACGTCGCTCGGCTGGACTCCAGCGGTACCAACAACGGAGGGTTTGACGATTTATCTTCGAAGCTGCCGGGAGAAATTGTTACATGCTTAAGGTCGCCATCGTTGGATGCGGCAAGATCGCGGATGTGCACGCGTCGCAGATCCACAGGATCAAAGGATGCGAAATCGTTGGGGTCTGTGACCGGGAACCGCTCATGGCTCGGCAGCTCTACGAGAGGTTTCCGGTCAAACGTCATTTCAGCGACTTGACAGAACTCCTGGGCGAAGCCAGGCCGGACGTTGTTCACATCACGACGCCGCCGGAGAGCCATTTCGATATTGCGAAGCTTTGCCTGGAAGGCGGATGCCACGTCTATGTGGAAAAGCCGTTCACAATTGACGAGGGGGAGGCTCGAAGACTAATTGCTCTTGCGAATGAAAAGAGGCTCAAGATAACTGTAGGGCATGACGATCAATTCCGACATGCAGCGCGACGCATGCGAGCTCTCGTCCAGAGCGGCTTCTTGGGCGGCAGGCCGGTACATATGGAGAGTTATTACTGCTATGAGCTCGGTCGATCCGGGTACGCGGGAGCGCTGCTTCGCGACAAGCGACATTGGGTCCGCAGACTGCCGGGAAAATTGTTGCACAACGTAATCAGCCACGGCATTGCGCGGATTGCGGAATTCCTGACCACCGAGTCGCCCCGGGTAATTGCGCACGGATTTGTGAGTTCTTTTCTCCAGAGTATAGGTGAAAAGGAAATCATCGATGAACTGAGAGTCATCATCTGTGAGGAGGAGCGCACCACCGCCTATTTCACCTTCTCGTCGCAAATGCGTCCCTCGCTGCATCAGTTTCGTATCTATGGACCGACAAATGGTCTTATTCTTGATCAGGATGAGGAGACGCTTATCAAGCTTCACGGAACCCGGCTCAAAAGCTACCTCGAGCACTTTATCCGCCCTGTAATGATCGCAGAGCAGCATCTCGGAAATGTGACCAGGAATGTGGGATCTTTTCTCGCAAGGGACTTCCAAATGAAGTCCGGAATGAAGCATTTAATCGAAAGCTTTTACCGTTCGATTCTTCAAGACACCCCCGTTCCCATCCCTTACCGCGAAATTCTTTTGACCGCCAGAATCATGGACGCCATCTTTGCCCAGCTGCATGAAAAACAGTCAGAGGTCTGGGCGCACTCCCATATCCCGTTGCAGGCCTCTCTGACCAACTAGAACAGAAGTAGGTCGCCCGGTATCTCAAGCGCGCGTCACGAGGGTTTCCCCGTCTTCGGACCGTGGACGTCAGGATCCTGCCCCCGTTTGAGCCTGCCCCCGTCGGTAATCTGAGGCAAAAGAAGGCATCATGAAGGTTTGCGGCAAGGAAATCAGAATCCAGGGACGGCTGATCCGGATCGCCCGTCTCGACGGTGACAAATACCAGTTCCTGGATGATCCAGAGCCAGTGGTTGACGGCCTGCGGAAGTGCGGAACCCGGATCGACCTCTTCACGTTTATGCAGAAATTACCTGAAACCTCCCCGAAGTATCGCTACCCAATGGAGTGGGACAACTTGGCGGTCCTGCCGGTCTCCACCTTCGACCACTGGTGGACGCAGCAGATTGGTTTCAAGGCCCGGAATAAGGCCAAGCAAGCCCAGAAGAAAGGGGTTACGCTCCGGGAGGTACGTTTCGATCATGCCCTCATCCGGGGAATCTGGGAGATCTACAACGAGTGCCCCGTCCGCCAAGGAAAGCCGTTCCGCCATTACGGGAAGAACATCCAGGCCGTGCACGAGGAAGAAGCGACGTTTCCCGACAGCAGCATCTTTATCGGGGCGTTTCTCGGCGAGACGTTGATTGGTTTCATCAAGCTGGTAACCGACGAAACTCGAACGCAGGCGGGCCTGATGAACATAGTCTCTATGATCGGGCACAGAGACAAGGCTCCGACAAACGCGCTGGTCGCACAAGCCGTCCGGTCCTGCGCCGAACGAGGCATCCCCTATCTCGTGTACTCGAATTTCGCCTATGGGAAGAAGTTGCGTGATAGTCTCAGCGACTTTAAGGAACGCAACGGGTTCCAGCGGATCGATCTGCCTCGCTACTACGTCCCTTTATCTTCCATCGGTTGGGCCGCTTTCCGTCTGCGACTGCATCGCCGATTTGTTGACCATTTTCCCGAACCTTTCATAGCCAAGATCCGCGAACTCCGAAACGCCTGGTACAACCGCAAGTTGCCAGGAGTCGCGGAAGTTTCATAGGCGAAAACAACATGCCGGGAATTGTCGGTCTTATCACGAAGGTGCCGCGCGAATTTGCCGAGCCGCAGCTGCTGCGGATGGTTGAGGCGCTTCGCCACGAGCCTTTCTATACCGCGGGCACATGGATTGATGAGTCGGCGGGCGTGTATGTAGGGTGGGCCGCGCGGAAGAACTCCTTCTCCGACGGAATGCCCCTTCAAGACGAACGAGGGGACGTCGTTCTGCTCTTTTCGGGAGAGGAGTACCCAGAGCCGGGAACAGCTCGCCGCCTCAAGGAGCGAGGGCATGAGTTCGACATGGAAGGGCCTGCCTATCTGGTCCACGTCTACGAGGAGGACGCCGCCTTTCCGGCTGGCTTGAACGGGCGATTTCATGGAGTGTTGACCGACCGAACGCGCGGAACGACAACACTCTTCAACGACCGCTACGGAATGCACCGAATTTATTATCACGAGTCGAAGGAGGCTTTCTATTTCGCGGCAGAAGCCAAGGCCATCCTCGCGATCCGTCCCGAACTCCGAAGGGTAGACCCTCGGGGGCTCGGGGAGTTCGTCGCTTGCGGTTGTGTGTTAGAAAATCGGACGCTCTTCGATGGCATCCACGTGCTACCGCCTGCTGCGGCCTGGGTTTTTCGCGGCGGCGCAATCGAGCGCAAAAGCACCTACTTCCTGCCGCGGGAGTGGGAGGAGCAAGACCCTCTGGGGCCGGAATCCTATTATGAGAAAGTCCGCGAGGTCTTCTCGCGGAACCTCCCTCGGTATTTCAATGGTCGGGAGCGCATCGGAGTGTCCCTCACAGGGGGACTGGACACCCGGATGATCATGGCGTGGCAGAAGTCTCCGCCGGGATCTCTTCCCTGTTACTCCTTCGGGGGGATGTTCCGCGACTGCCAGGATCTCCTGCTGGCGCGGCGAGTGGCTGGCGCGTGTGGGCAGTCCCACGACGTGATACCTGTGGGCAAAGAATTCCTCTCGCGCTTTCCCCACTATGCCGAGCGCAGTGTGTATCTCACCGACGGATGCGTCGACGTCAGCCGTTCTCCAGACTTGTACGTCAATGAGAAGGCGCGCGAGATCGCCCCCGTGAGGATGACCGGGAGCTACGGAAGCGAAGTGCTCCGCGGCGTCCGAGCCTTTAAGCCTGTGGGGCCCAAGCAGGGGCTCTTCCAACCGGAGTTCCTCTCCCATGTCCATGCGGCTACGGACACGTACGCGGGGCTGCTCCGCGGGCACCGGATTTCCTTCGCCGCGTTTCGGCAGGCGCCATGGCACCACTACGGCCTGCTCGCTCTTGAACAGACCCAGCTCGCCGTGCGGACTCCGTACCTCGACAATGACCTCGTCCGAACGGCCTTCCGTGCGCCTGAGTCGGCCCTCGCGGACAACGACGTTTGCCTGCGGTTGATCGCCGAAGGGAGTCCGGCTCTCCGGAGGATTCGGACTGACCGCGGCCTCAACGGGGCCTCTGGACGTCTGTTTTCTGGTGTCAACCGGGGTCTGCTTGAATTTCTCTTCAAGGCGGAATATGCCTACGACTATGGAATGCCGCAGTGGGTTGCGCAGATCGACCATCTCTTTTCACCATTGCACCTAGAGCGCATCTTCTTAGGAAGGCACAAGTTCTACCACTTCCGAGTTTGGTACCGGGATGCTCTCTCCTCCTACGTGCGTGAAATGCTGCTCGACCCGCGGACGCTTTCTCGGCCGTACCTCGAACGGAACGGACTTGAGACCATGGTGCGGGGGCACCTCAAGGGCGACCGGAACTACACCTTCGAGATCCACAAGGTGCTCACGCTGGAACTCCTGCACCGTCTGTTCCTCGATGCAAATTGACCGCGCGTCTCCACAAGACGGCTCTCAACAGCTTTTTCCATGCTCTTGAAGAAATTTCTCAGAGGGGTGGGGCCATGATTAGAAACTCAGGCTGGATCTTGCTGCCAGGCGCAGCGGTATTACTGTTCTTGTCGGCGTTCCCAGGTGCGGCGTCGGCCCAGACGAGGGTATCGTTCGTTGCCAGAAGAGATTTTACAGCCGGATATGATCCTATGTCTGTCGCCGTGGGCGACTTCAATGGCGATGGGGTGCCCGACCTGGTAGTCGCCAACCGGGTGTTCAATAATGTCTCGGTGCTCCTGGGCAACGGCGATGGAACCTTCCAAGCGGCACAGCCCATCAGTGCGGGGACGCGTCCTATCTTCGTGGCCATAGGCGACTTCAACGGCGATGGCAAGCTGGACCTGGTGGTGGCCAACGAAGGCTCCAACAATGTCTCCGTGTTGTTGGGAAACGGCCAAGGGGCCTTCCAGGCGGCACAGAACTTTGCTGCGGGCACGAATCCTCAATCCGTAGCCGTGGGCGACTTCAATGGCGATGGCAAGCTGGACTTGGCCGTAGCGAACGAGGGTTCAGGTGACGTGTCGGTGCTTCTGGGCAACGGCGATGGCACGTTCCAGACAGCGGTAGCCCTTGCCACGGGAACTCATCCTCAATCGGTAGCCGTGGGCGACTTCAATGGCGATGGCAAGCTGGATTTGGCGGTGGCCAAGGGTGGCGACCTTTCCTCCGGGGCTGGTGGCAATGTCACCGTGTTGCTGGGTAATGGCGATGGGACCTTCCAGACAGCAGTCGCCTTCGCTGCGGACGATATTCCTCAATCCGTGGCCGTGGGTGACTTCAATGGGGATGGCAAGCTGGACCTAGCGGTGGCCAACCTTCGTTCCGGCGATGTCTCGGTGCTGCTGGGCAACGGCGATGGGACCTTCCAAGCGGCCGTGAACTATGCTGCTGGCGGCGCTCCGTCGTCTATCGTCGTG
>VBOL01000239.1 GCA_005887945.1 Nitrospirota bacterium | reverse complement strand
TATAGGGAGACAGAACGAGCATGTTGAGCATACGAGCCACCCGATACCCTGTCAAGGAAGGGGAGAGGTGGTGGGGAATGTCCAATGCTGAATGATCAAATGGTGAATGGCGAAGGCGTGGTGAAGCGCGAGGGGAGGGTGATTCAGAGGCGGTCTATCTGGTGTGTGGGTTTGTCTGGTCTATCTCGTTCGTCTCGTCCGTTGAACCAACCAAACCACATAGACCGAACAAACGAGACAGACCAAACAGACCAGATCCACTAGATCCCAGCCGCGCGAAATGTTGGATCGAAAGACAGGAACTCACTCGTCGATCTTCAGCTGGTAAAGGGTTAGTCCCATGACAGCAATCCCGCAAAACACGGCCCCTACATAGAATGTAAATGATGCGCCAAACTGATCCCACAGGAATCCTGCTAGTACGCTGGCAATCAGCATCGCCAGACCGCTGGTGAGGTTGAAGAAGCCATACGCAGTCCCTCGAAGATCGGCTGGTGCTGTGTCGGCTACCATAGTGGCGAGCAAACCTTGCGTCATGCCCATATGAAGGCCCCACAACCCGACGCCCAATAGGACAGCGCCCCAGTGATCGTTCATAGCCAAGACCAAATCGGCGGCAATCAGAACCAGAAGCCCAAGTGCGAGCAGCTTCATGTGACTCATCTGATCGGAGAGCTTGCCGAAGGGATAGGCCGATAAGGCATAGATTAGATTCATCGCAACCATGACGAGGGGGACTAAGGCGACGGGAATCCCGCCGTGCTGAGCGCGGAGGACCAAAAAGGCCTCACTGAACCGAGCCAGCGCGAAGATGGCCCCGAACCCCACTACCCACCAGTAGGCCGACGCTAAGCGGGTAAGATTGTCCCATCGAAAGGGATTCCTGCCTGTGGATGTCTGCCGACGCTCAGGTTCATGGATGCCGAACAACAAGAGCGCCACGGCCATCAATCCCGGCAAGACGGCCACCCAGAAGACGGCCCGAAAATCATTGGCCCAGAGTAGCATCAACCCGACCGCGAGCAGGGGGCCGAAGAATGCCCCGACCGTATCGAGAGACTGCCGCAAGCCGAAAGCGGCACCCCGGAGCTGCGGTGGGGCGATGTCCGCGACCACGGCGTCTCGTGGCGCACCACGCACACCTTTCCCGACTCTGTCCAGCACGCGAGCGGTCAAGACGAGGCCGACGCCAGAGGCTACGGCAAAGAGAGGCTTGGTGAATGCGCTCAAGGCGTAGCCGAACAAGGCCAGCCCCTTCCGCTTGCCCAAGTAGTCGCTCAGCGTTCCTGAAAAGACTTTGACGACCAGCGCCAGCGACTCGGCGAGCCCTTCAACAAGGCCGACCGCCATGGTGCTGGCCCCCAGTATCGTGACCATGAACAATGGCAGCAGGCTATGGATCATTTCCGATGAGATGTCCATCAGCAAGCTGACAAAACCCAACACCCAGATCCCCGAGGGAATGTGACGCAGGGAGTGTTCCACCTGTGATTCAACCTTCATCATTCAGACCCTTGATGAGGTTCTAGTACGACCCAACGATACAATACAGGACAGGCGAAGAAATCGGGATATTCTACTTTTTAAGGGTCGGCCTAGGCCATTCCTTCGTCGTGCAACATTCTCACCCGCCCAACCCCAGGCGACGACTACTGTGTTGTGGGAGCGTTGTGTGAGAGGAGGAGGGATTCAGAAGCAGTCTATCTGGTGCGTGGGTCTGTCTTGTCTCTTTCGTTCGTCGAACCAAACAGCCGAGAAAGACCAGAAAGACCAGATGAACCAGATCCCCGCCACCCGCCGTGAAATGTTGGATTGCAAGCCCTGAGGTGGCCCCCATTCTTGTTTCGGCGGCTTCCGGATAAGGCGCTGATTCAACGCCTTCCATCATACCAAATCGATAACTGCTTCTTGTCCTGCAATGTCCGACGTGGATGTAGAATGACTCGCAGGATCTGACCGGCAATCTCTCGCCCGGAGTAGAGTGCCACTTTGCGCGATGATGTCTCCAGCGGATGCTGTGTCAAGATGATGAATTGAAGGCCGCGTTGTCGCCCCCACTGCTTGAGATGCTCGCTTAAACTTATTTCGTCCGCAGCGTAGAGTTCCTGGTCGAAACCACCGACATCACGAAACGCATCGCTGCGACACACGACCAGCGCACCCGCCGCCCAGCGAAACAGAATCGACATGCCAGTCCACAGTTGCAATGTCCAGTTCGCCCACCATGGCAATCCTTGCATGTGTAGTGTGCTGCCACAACCCACGCTCTTACCGTCTTCAATCAACTGCAAGATATCAGCAAGCAATCCTGGATTTAACACACTGTCAGCATCCACAAACAGCAACCAATCTCCCGTCGCCTCGGCTGCGCCGGCATTGCGTGCCCGACCGATTTGATTGATGGGCTCAAAAATGACCTGAGCACCTGCCTGTCTTGCCAGATTGGCCGTGTTGTCGGTGGAATTATTGTCGACCACAATAATTTCCGATGTAAAACAGGGCTTGAGATTTGCGACGAGTGATGCAGAAATGGACTGCAGACAGCGCTCAATCAGACGCTCTTCATTAAAAGCTGGAATGACAATTGAGTCATCCTGGAAAATATGTTTGTGTGCGAAAAAGACATATAAGGCATTCATCGCAATTTGCCTCACAGACATTTACGCATACACTGCCTATACCTGAGTGACGTTGGGATCAGTACCTTAAAATTTCCTTACCTACTCAGGTGGCCATCACCAGGGCGATATTCTACCCCCTGCGCAAGACAAGCAAAGAAAATATTTTTCTGGTGAACTCGGTTTGTGGTCATACAAAACCGGGAACTGAACGCCGAGGATATCGGACTGATCCAAGGGCTCTTGGCTGACCATCGGGACTAGGGCCGAACCCGACTCGGCGAAGAGCTGTGCTACTTGTGGGACTGGCGCAACGCACAGCGGAGCAAAGAAAAGGCGCCGACCCCTTTTCTTCCCCTCCGCACCGCGCGAATTCTTGTTCGAACATTCTTGCCCTTTCCTCTTCCTCCATATCGGAGAAATTGCCTGGCAGGCTCTCAACGTGCGTGCATCGAATGACGACTGTTGAGGTGTGGGAGCCTTGTGTGATGGGAGGGCGATTCAGAGGCAATCTATCTAGTGCGCGGGTCTGTTTTGTCTTTCTCGTTCGTCGAACCAACCAAACGCGACAGACCAAACAGACCAAACAAACCAGATGAACCCGACTCCAGCCACGCTCCGAAACCTCGTGATTCGAGTGTTCAATCAGCGACTCTGTCTAGCGGGGAAGGCGAAGAAGTTGGCGTTGACGACCTATATGCGGAAGTTGTTCACGTTTCTCAATGCGATGCGGGAGAGTGAGACGCCGTTGTGGGTGAACGTGGGCCAGGAGGTTTGACAGTCAAGACAGTTGCTGCCGACAATTCTTGCTCAAGAAAGCTCTTGTCTAGTACACAGACCGGTGTCACTAGGAGGCAGGTCGAGTTCAAACTCTAAAATCGCATGCTAGCGCCTACGCTGGCTCCATAGTCCGGCGCGCCGTTTGATAACCCTTTCTCGAGGCCTGCGTTGAGCCTAAAGTCGCTTGTGACCCTCCAACTGGTGGCTAGAAAGACATCTCGGGGATTTTCAAAAGCCGGCACAACCGCCCGCGCTTCTTCATAGTACAGAGAAACCAATACCGTCGGAATAAAATAGTACCCGAGTCCGAGGTCGTAGGACCATTGGTCCCGCAGGTTGACTCCTTCAGGTTTTCCGATGAAGGTATAGCCCAGATCGGTAAATCCGATAAACTTGCTGGTAATTAGTTTGGTCAACCCTAGACCAACTCCCTCATCCCATTCCCCCGTCCCAAGCCCTCGATCCCGGTCAGCTGTCGGCGCCTTGATACGGCCGCTCACCATGATGCTGGGCATCAGCCCTTCCTCTTGCTCAGTGTAAAGATAGTATCGGCCGATCAAGAGGAGATCGCCAAGGCCACTTTCGGTCACCCGTTTCGGAAACGTGCCGGAGGACGACGTTGTTGATGGACAGAGCCCGCCTGTGCGAAGAGGGACGCCGTTGACTATGGTAACCCCGCAATTGCTCGTGACCGTCACATAGGGGATCACCAAGGTCAGATCGCCGTTGTCGAACAACCGGCGCAGACTGGTAGGAACGTAGAGCGTGTCGGTGCGTACATCCGTTCCATATTTACCAGTGGTGTAGAACGCCGATTCCCCTACTTGCCAGCTGGGTTTTGGCCCCTGATCTTCCATAGATCCCCGATTTCCTCCAGGTACCCGATCCTCCGCTCCTGCACTCAGCGGGAGAACCGCGACAGTGACCAGCAGCCAGCACAATCCTCTGAGGAGGATCCATGGGAGTCTTGTCAAAGGGAATCGTGGAAATTGCGAGATGCTTCTCATAAGAGCTCGCCGAAATCTGTCTTTGGGTGAGCAACTGTGATTAAACATAGGACATGGTAAACATAGCTAACCTCCCGCTCATGATGCCGGCAACTTCGGTTCCACAGTGTGACGTACATCTGATGATGGCACTGCCGAGGGGATGTGACAACCGGTGCTTGCCCGGACGGCTTCGAGAGTTCCCCATACACAAAGCCGATCATTGTAAAGGACCACATAGTACGGTTTGGGATAATTGGGATCTCTAACCCCGATGGCGGGGTAAAAGAAGCATCCCCCAAGCCATGCAGTGAATGGGCATGCGACGAGTTCTTTGACCCAATGGTAGCGCGAATACAGTCGGTATTCCCACACCAGGATTTGCCCGTTATCCCGGACCACTTTACCCGGCTCCCCCAGGGTGGCCTCCACGTCAGTCTGCGTCATTAGCAGCGAGAGCGGCTTCTCGAACTTATCTTCATTGTGAACGTATGAGTAGACAACCCCACAGCCGGGAAGGACAAGCATAATCACCAATAGCCACAGATTGCGCAGAGATGTTCTCATTGCAGGATTTTCCCATCTCCCAACACTAAGGACTTCCCCTCCGGCTTCTTTCCGGTGGTGTTTCCTAAGACGCAATACTCGCGGAAGAAACCTCTGCTCTTGGACAAGTAGTTTTCATCCTGTTCTTGTTCGGATTCTTACACAAGTCGGCACGGACAGAGCAAAAACGACTGTCTCTGTGCCTCTGTCCGTGCCGAGATGCTTTTACCGACACCGAAATGACCGCCACAGGGTGACTGTCATTCACCGATTAGCGTTGATGATGCCTCTCAAATTTCTCGGGGCGGTCAGACCGGTGATCTTTCATGTCCCATTTGACATCCCGGCTATCAACCCGGACGTCCCGGAGTTCACTGCGCAGATCTTTCCGATCTCTGGCCAGACTGTTCATATCGGTCATCAGGGCTCTTTGATCGACTGCGATCGTCGTCTTGTCCGCGTTGGCGCCAAGGTCCGCGTCGAGCTTGACTATATCGCCCCGGACATCTCGGAGATCCCGGCCCATGTCTTTGAAGTCGGACCGAATCTCCCGGAAGTCAGACCGGATATCTCCGCTGTTATGTCGGAACGCGGCGTTGTCACGCCCCTGCTGGCCATGCTCACCCGCGACCTGTTTCGCTCGATCCAGTCCGCGCAACTCACCGCCTCTGTTGCTTCGTTCCGAACTCACGTTGGAAGAGAGTGTGCCCGTTCCCAGATCACTGCGATCATTCTTGTTCCCACTGGCAGCCTTATCAGCAAACAGCAGATTGACGCCAGGCGCAACGGTCGCATTGTTGGCGTTCTTGACCGTCACGTTGGTGGTCGGGGTGTTGGTGGAAGCGGTGGTCCCACTGGCGGTACCAGCGTTCACCTGAGAGGTGATAGGCGCGATGGTAGCGTTGTTGGCATTCTTGAACGTCTGATTGGTGGTCGTGGTGTTTCCGCTGGCGGATGCACCGTTCACCTGAGAGGTGATAGGCGCGATAGCGGTGTTGTTCGCGTTCCCATTCACCTGGTTGGTGTTGGCGACGTTGCCCGTCGCGGGTCCGTTCACCTGGTTGGTGTTGGCGACGTTGCCCGTCGCGGTCCCATTCACCTGGTTGGTGTTGGCGACGTTGCCCGTCGCGGTCCCGTTCACCTGGTTGGTGTTGGCGATGTTACCCGTCGCGGTCCCGTTCACCTGGTTGGTGTTGGCGACGTTACCCGTCGCGGTTCCATTCACCTGGTTGGTGTTGGCGACGTTACCCGTCGCGGTCCCGTTCACCTGGTTGGTGTTGGCGATGTTACCCGTCGCGGTCCCATTCACCTGGTTGGTGTTGGCAATATTTCCGCTAAGATTCGTCCGGTCATCATTCGGTGTCTGTGCGAGTGCGAGGCCGCCCCCCCACAGAAGAGCGAGCACAAAGAACGTAGTTCCAGTACTAAGTGCTAATCCGTAATGTTTCATCATTCCCTCCATACGGGTTAAGGTTAAACAAGCGCCTAGGCCTGATTATCTCCTCGGTACAGCGGCACTAGCAAAGGGCAGGCCATCCGTGAAGAAAGTTTGTGCCAAGAGCAGAAAATGACGAAAGATCAATAGGGTTGGGCGGGGAAAAGGAGAAGGAATTCAATTTACTAAAATGCCCATGGAATACTGGAGATCAGAACATTATGTCCGTCATGGTTTCCGACACAGGATCTTAACTCTTTGATGAATTATGTGAAATTGTCATTGGCGCCGGAATGTCCCGCATGGAGCAATTTGTCTCGGCAAACTCTTCCAGGACAGAAAATTCTTAGGTGCATTGGCTCAGTCAGTGACTTCGGCCCTTTCTACAGTGCACCCAAAAGATTTGGCACCATCCTGTTTCCAATCGTCGAAAAAGCATGCGTTGACGTTGAGTTCCTGCGCGGTAAACAGCAAAAGTCTCTCGTCCAAAGTGTCAGTCGCCAATCTACTAATTGTCGTGAAGTGCGAATGCAATTGCGAAGATCCGTCTGCTCATTATCGAGCCTGAAGAGGATCCAAACACATTTCTTCAATTCACGTCCACAATGAGAGGAGCACAGGATTCACTAGGCGCATAAACGAACCGTCGGCATATGTTGAAGAATAGCGAGAGCTGGCGAGAACAGATCGGCAGGGTTTTTGCACCTTTCTACGACGGTTTAGTTCTCAATGCCCCGTGCAGCGGGCAAGGGATGAAGACACAAGAAGGGCAGACCAGCTCATACGAACGGAGAATCAAGATGCTAGCTAACCAGATCAAGGCGTATCGACGAATTATCTCCATCGTGATCTGTTGTTTTTTGTTCGCTGGTTGCGGGCACGACTTTTATCAGCAGCGGGCGGACATGATTAAAGCGCGTGTCGCAGCGTTTAATGCGAACATGAAGGCAGACCGTATGGAAGCTG
>VBOL01000237.1 GCA_005887945.1 Nitrospirota bacterium | reverse complement strand
TCGGGCGTAAGTTGACCAGTCCTCTGGAGTATGGCTGGCGTCCTGGCCGCCTCCATCAGCAGACCATGACACAAGGCATACAGCCTTTCAGAGAAACTCTGGCATCGGAGCGGCGGAGACTGAGGAATCGGTCACGCGAAACAGATCAGGAAGCGTAAGGGATAGGACAGTGAGCGGAGCTTCACACCGGACAGCATCACACTGGGCGCAATGAGTACGGGAGTCAAGCAGTATAATGCGGAGCTGGATAGATCAATGATACTGGCCCGTTGCGGCGCGTGCTGAGATGGGCAGGGCGCATCAAGATCGCGGCGAAGAGCGGTCAGGGCAACTGCGATGCAAAGTGGAATAGTTCAAAAATGAGAAAGATTCTTGTTGACCCTCCACCCTTCAGCAGGTCCGGGCACTCGGTGTGACTGAGTTTATCGAGAAAGATTTTTCGTTGAATCGGTTGGAGGATGCGCTGAAGCGACTCCTCACCAATCCTGACCCTGAAGTCGAAGGAGGTCACGACCATGCGTCATCCGGCGCCCCCCACCTGGCTCTTCGGCTTGCGGTTTGATCGGTTCCTCTCCTAGAATGAGCCTCCCTGCGAGGCTCCTATGCCTTTCACGCTACGCCCCTTCCGCCGCTTTCCTGTCCAGTGCTCTGTCAGGTACCACGCGGTTCCATTCCTCACGCTGCCGCTGGCCTACTTTTTTGGTTTCGGGTCACTGATCACCCTGCTGTTGCTGAGTAGTGGACCAGCGTATGCGGAGTGGGTGTCAATTGGTGCTAACAACCAAAGGGGAAGGACTGTATACACGGATCCAGACACCATTCGCCTCAAGGGGGATGTGGTGACGATGTGGTCTTTGAACGACTACAAGACCATCCAAACAATGGGGAGCACCTCGTATTTGTCTTACAAGGTGCAAACCGAATACGACTGTGCAGAAGAGCGAATTCGGAAGCTTGCGTCGACGTTCTTCTCCGGCAATATGGGAAGCGGTGATGTGGTTTATAGCATCTCAAAGGAAGGCAAGTGGCAACTAGTTGAACCAGGTAGTCTTGGTCAAAGTGAGTGGGACGTTGCCTGTGACAAGGAGTGATCGCGCAGTCTTCCCTAAGCACGGTTCACGGTGAGGCCGATGATTGGCCAGCAGCCCATGAACCTACTGGAGCGATTGGGGCGGATCATTGGGATGGGGCAGCGGGTGGCGAAGGGGACGACGCACTGACCATGCGAGGCGTTGAGCACAAGGGCCATGAGGAGCTGGCACTCCTGGAACTGGTGTTGCAGTTGCACGGTGAGTTTAGAAGAAGTCTGGAGCCGATCCGCGTAACCCCACTCCAAGCAGGCGTGCTCCTCTTTATACGCCGTCATGCGCATGCCCGAATGACGGACGCCGCAACCGCGCTACGCCTAAGGCTGCCGACATTGAGTGAGGTGGTGAAAGATCTCGTACGCAAGCGGTGGGTCACCCGGCGTCGGTCGGTCACGGATACCCGTGTCGTGCATTTGTCGCTCAGTCGGCGGGGCCTGGTTATCACCAGGAAGATCGAGATCCAAGTTCGACGAGTGAGTACGGGAGTAGCGGCGAACAAGGTTCTGACCGCCGCTGGCCTGACCCGGCCGCACCGCGTTCCAGCTCAACTCAAGGAGGCATCATCATGACCTATCTGCGTGTGCTCGTCGGAGCATTCTTTCTGCTTGCCGTCATCGGAGCCGTCGTTTCCATCCCGTTCGGCCCTGGCCCTGTCCTCGCCGCGGCTGAGAAAGCCGATCTCCTTGACATCAACACGGACACAGGGGACGAACTCAAAGCCCTCCCTTGCATTGGCGATGCCCACTCAGAAAAAATCATCAAGGGTCGTCCGTGCCAGCGAAAGGATGAGTTGGTGCAGAAGAAGATTCTTCCGCGAGCAACTTACGAGGGGATCAAATACAAGATTGTGGCGAAGCAGAAATAGTCTTTTCTACGCCGCACGTATCCGCTTCAGCGGCATCGACCGCCCGACCCTGCGTGCGATTTGGTCCGAGCGACCCGCAGAGTTGTTGATTCCACCCGGAGAGGTTGACGCCGAGCTATGCCCGAATGAGAAGATGGTGGTCGACGAGAGCAGGTTCTTCAATGTGCATGGCTGCGGAGGTATGGATAAATCGTTTCAGTCTCATCCGGTCGTTTGGGCTCATCCGGAGCACGCCCACCGTGATCCAAGGCGTGTGAATCCCACTGACTACCGCCAACCGGATGTCGATAAAGGCTTCCTCGCCTTCCAACCATAATTGGACTTTCACAAGATCCCCTGCTCTCAGGTGATCAGGTGTGATGAGCTTATGCCCCTCCTCTGAGCTTTCGAGAACGCATCCATCCGCTTGAAGCTGGGTGCATCCGCTCGCTAGCACGCAGTCAATAGTAAACTTCGGACTATCCCCCCCGGTCTGTTGTGTCCCCTGAGCCATAATGGTATGCGTATAGTAGTGTGGGAAAGGGGTTATCGGCTATTCCTCAAGAGGTGGGGAGGCTTACCCAGAATGGTGGTGATCGCAAGACACAGTAGGGCCGATCTCTAGCCAGTGCCGCCGTGGGAGTGGCGTAAGCTGGCCCGGTGATATTAGGCTATGAGAAAGACGCGGATAGAGGACCGCTGGGGAGATCTTAGATGTGGGTGAGTGATGAGTCGCTGAAAGCGATTATTGAAAGTGAATTCAAAGATGCGCTGAACAAACATGGCCATGTATTCCAGCACGCTCTCGTCAAAGCGATTACTATGAGCCCAGTTCGTGAACGCCCCAATCCATATTAGCGATTCTCGCCCGCTAGGACCCCGTCTTGTGTGGTGAGCAGGGTCTGGAGGCTCGCCATCAGCGCGTCAACTTGGACGGGTTTTGACACATAGGCGGCCGCTCCCAGATGCCGCGCCTTCTCTTCCGCTTCTTGTCGATCACGGACCGTGACCACGATCACGGGAATATCGCTCAGTAAGCTGGTGCTTTTTAACCGTTCGAGGACGACGAACCCATCCCCGCCTGGCAATCCGAGGTCTAAGAGAATGGCCTGAGGGTGGTGGAATCGGGCAGCAGCCATGGCCTGCATCCCATCGGTAGCCCACACGGGATAGAAGTTATGGGTTTGGAGGATCGTGCGCAGCAAGTGCCAGCTATCGACGGAATCATCGATGATGAGAATTTTTGGCTTCACGAGGAACCTCCCTTTTCGGATGATTTTTTTCTCCTCTAGCCCAGCACCAGCCTCACAACCGAGACCTATACACCCCTTAAGGTCACTGTACCTGATGCACTGGCTCGTGATAGACCCACTAGAATTACTTCGGAAGGGGGCAAGGTGGATCTGGACGGTACTGGAAAAGTGTAAATCGTATTGTGCCCCACTTAAAATTTGACAGGGAGATGAGTCAAGCGGGTACAGGAAACCCGCTGAATTTATTCAAGACCCGTCACGGCCGAAGGCAGCCGAGGGTCTCTTACCAGTGTCACGAGCGAGTGCACCCGGCTGTCCCTAGAGAAGGGGAGACTCGAAGCGGGCTGAATTCTCCGTAGAATTGACGGTGAGCAATGTTCAACCACCTGTCCAGAAAATAAGTGGAGCAGTACAATTTATCCGTCAGATCACTACGTTAACCTAGAAGGAAAAATTATATCGAAGATTGTCTCGCGACCACTCGGGACCCAACGCTTTTCGATGAATTCCTTAAATCGCTCCAGATCTCCCTGGACGCGCGAAGACACCACTCCCAATGCATCTCCTGCAGTTTCGACCAAGCCCTGAGGGGCATACTCTAATTGCAGCATGACCTTTGATCTGGCATCCGAGAGTTGGTGAAATGTCGCGACCCATCCTTTGATGGCGCCGCCTCGACTCGTCCATGCGAGACGCTGGTCTGCTATCTGCTCTGTGATCTCCGCATCCCACTCTTTGTCCTGGCCCGCGATCTCTGTTTTCCAATGAAGACGTTTGACATCCAGCTGTTTGACTTCTTTCACACCTTCCATGAACTGGGGAAATTCCTCAAAGTGCGTCCATTGACTGTAGGCGGTATACACAGGCACGTTGACTTCAATGGATTTCTCAATGGTCGACATGCGCTCCTCCTTTACGTAATTTTGGGTGAGTCGGTGTGTATAGATCTATGATTGAAAGCCAGGGTCTGGGTGGCGATGTCGACAGCTCATGGTCAGTCTCTTCGGCGCGCTGCACGTACTCTTGCAACTGCTCCCGTGACTCACGACCCGACTGCGGCGCCAGCAACAACGCCACCGGGGTCCCCACTAACCCTCTAACCCTCCGTTCCCAGTGAACACCCTCTGTCATCCGCCATTCACGTCTCTCCTTCACGGTGAATGTGGGCCTTGACGACGCTCGTCGTGGCCCTGAACCCTGCGACCATGCCGGCCGAGATGATCAGCAGTGCTCATCCCGAGGATTCTCCGACAAATGGCTACTTCCCGCAGGTAATCTTCATCGATTCAATGTGATTGGACATGTTCAGTTGGGAAAGGTCAGGAAATGTGCTGGCCCAGAGCGAAGGTGATCCCCGTACCCTTAACATGCTTATCCTTATAAGCAAGCACCGTCGCGCCTGATCCCATAATGACACTTTGGATATCATTGTTCCAGTCCCTGCCACTGAGATTCTTCAGAGAGGCGTACTCTTTGGGGCTCTCACCTTTGACATGAGGGTCATCGGCATCGTACTCGGTGTCATCGAACACCTCGGTCCAACAATTCTTATCGACCATATGCATCCCAATGTGTTGTGCGCCACTTAAATTGTGGACAGATAGTTTGGTCAGCTGGATGCAGGAAACCCGCTGAATTTATTCAAGACCCATCACAGCAGAAGGCAGCCGAGGGTCTCTTGCCAGAGTCACGAGCGAGTGCGCCTGGCTGTCACTTGAGAAGTGGAGATTCGAAGCGGGCTGAATTCTCCGTAGAATTGATGGTTAGCAATGTTCAACTAACTGTCCACAAATCAAGTGGGGCAGTACAGTTTTCCCGCAGCCTGTTAGATTCTTCACTCCCTGTGGAGTGCCTCGTTGTCCAAAAATCGAGAAATAGTTGGCCGGATGGTCCAGTGGACGCTAGCATACGGAATCATGGAGAAACATCACGTCATGGCTGGTCTTGTGCTCGCCTTGGTGGCGACATGTCCGGCTCTCTCATGGGCTGACTTTGTCGCGAGAGTCGTCACCGTACATGAGGGCGATCGTCTCACGATCCATCACGATGGGCGGAGCGAGACGATTTACCTCAAAGATATCGATTGTCCCGAACTCAATCAGCCCTATGGGAAACAGGCAAAGCACGCGATTGCTGGCTACGTGGGAAGCCGCGACGTTGTCGTGCGAGGGCTCACGCGAGACAAGCAGGGTCGGGTGTCTGCCGAGGTGTTGCTGCATGACGGGCGCAATGTGGGGCACGAGCTGCTGAAAGAAGGATTGGCCTGGTGGCAACGATCGGCCTCCAGCGATGCCAGCCTCGAGGTGCTCGAAGGACTGGCCAGGGCAGCGCGCAAGGGCCTCTGGGCTGACTCCAATCCCGTGCCGCCGTGGAAGTGGAAAGCAACGACGAAGGCCAGCCGGAGATTCTCCAATTAGCCGCGTTTCCCTCATCCCAGTTCTCTCCCATCGTACCCACATCAGCCGTCACAACATAACGAAAATAACGAAACGGGCTTGAGCCTCTTAGCGATGCGAAAACGAAGCTGGAGACCTGTCTCAGCTTCTGCACCTGGGCCTGCTCCTACATGAGGCGAAGTGCCTCATGTAGGTAGGGTCAGGTGGTTTAGCTGCCGGAAGCCGGATCTGTCGTAAGTGGAGACGGATCGGTTGCCGAGGGATCGACAAGGGAAGGAAGTAGATTGTCTGCAAGTGAGCCCTGACCGTCTGTGTTGGCGTTCTGGTCATCAGCTGATTGGATCGGTTCGATGGTCTTTGGCTCAGTGGCGACGGTGGGAAGAATCATGTGGTCCTTGCCGATCTTGCGGATTTCAAGGTGTACCCGCCGATTCATGTTGCGGCAGACGTCGCTGTTGTCGAGACAGAGCGCGCCATCCTTGCCGAGGCTCACCACCTTGATGGACTGGTCGGAGACTCCAAGACCGACGAGAAATTCTTTTACCTTCTCAGCCCGCATAAGTCCTAGCTTGTTGTTGTAGCTGACCGAACCCTGCTGGTCTGTATAGCCCTGCACGAGAATGCCGAGGTCGGGATCGTTCTTCGCCAAGTCGGCCTGCGTGGCGAGGATCGCCTTGGCGTCGTCGGTGAGTCCCTTGCGGCCCACCTCGAAATAGATATCTGTGTGGATGTTGTCGGACTTGTAACTGGAGGCGGGGACGATCTGGTTGTGCATGATCGGCTCGCTGAGCGGGCTGGTTACACTCGTATTCTTGAGTAGGGCCGAAACCTGCTTGTCGGTCAGCTGGTTATTCGAACCGTTTGCCGACGAGACTACCAGTTCTTGAGAATAGAACCAGACGGCTCCGATTGCGATGGCCAGGATCAGGACCAGTCCGCCTATGACATAGACCTCCTTCGAGTCCTTACTCGGTCCCACAATGGCAGGGGAAATGTTTCCTGACGATACTGACGATGATGGCTTCTCCATGGTGGCAATCCTCCTTCTTTTGGTTAAACGTGAATGGTAAAACGTGAAACGCGCTTCGGCCTCGATCCTGCGTCACCCCCTTTCCAGCCGTCTGCGCCTGTGCGCCGCCTATCAGATGCTTGAGCAACCGGAGTGCCGCCGTTAGGAAGGGAAGAAAGCGGATGAGAGTTAAGGAAAATTCAGGGGTTCAGAGAGTGGGGGAGAGGTGCGCTTGATGCGGGGAAATCCGAACCGGCATGGGATGCGGGGATGGCCCCGCAAGAAAGGAGAGGGGGGCAGCCTGGTCGTCCTCCTGCTCGCGGAACGCGCGGCCTCCGAAGGCCCTCGTTCGACGCGCGCACTAGAGGATCAACCAGGCTGCCCCCAAAGAGGTAGGTAAGTGGGCTCGGAATGACCATTCAGATAGCGGTGGTCGCTTGGGAAATGGCGCGACTCGGCGCGCTATGGTTGGGCGAGTGAGAAAGACGCGCGAATTGGGGATCATCCCATCCACCTCCTGAAGAAGACTGGTTCGGTGCGGCCTTGCGGGACGACCAGTTTGAACATCTTGGTATCCCCAGGAGAGAGAGGCGGTAGATACCTATTGGGCTTTGAAGTAGACTTGCCGGCATCGGATCGCTGAGGCCGCCATACTACATTGCGGGGGTACGCCGCAGCAGAATCATTATCTATGTTTTGAAAAATGGGAACAAAATTTCGCTTAAAACTTGTGATCCACGATGAAGGTACCTCTGTTAGGGCCGTAATGGCCGACGGTAAGCGGCTTATCCTGGATTATGAGAATTCCCAAGCGCGACAAGTTCGTGTCAGGGCCCCTCTAATTGATCGTGATAAATTCATCGAGAACTCGAAGCATTGGCTGAGCAAAGGCTTTCAGTCCACGATCGAAGCACACGTTGATTTTCGGGTTAAGGGTTTGGAGAAGGAAGTGTTCGAAGAAATTCAGAAAATAAGAAAATCAATGAAGAGAATCGGTAGCTCTGTGCAGAACATTAAGATCGCAAAGGAAGAATTTGAGAAGTACAAGGCTAAAAAAGGCATGATAGTTTCTGAAGTCAGTTCACGCTAGACCTTAATTCCAACCGTTATGCCTCTCGATCATTACGTCTCGCAGGTACACCTCGGAAAATTTTATTCACCAGCTTTGGGCAATCGCCTGTATGCCATCCGCAAGGCAGACCTAAAAACCTTTATGCCAAATTCAGAGTCTGTCTGTAGAGTTATGGACGGCAGCACAAACTCATATCTGCTCAAAGATCGGGTGATTGAAGGTTTCTTGAAGACGATTGAGCCGAATTACAATCCCGCTCTCGAAAATCTGACTGCTGGGAAAATCGATAGCAACTGCATATACGCAATTGCGGGGTTCGTTGCATATGTCGTTACTTGTTCGCCGGCAGGCATGCGCATTCAATCTATGCCATTAAAGCGCATGGTCGAACATCAAGCTGTCGTGTGGATGCTCAGGGTGCTTTCCCTCCCCCTCCTGCAGTGTTAGGCGGTGCAAGTCTTACTGAACTTCTGCGCGACGGAGCTGTCGATGTTATGATCGATCCTAAGTATCCCCAGGCGATAGGGATTGATTCTATTCGGAAATTCATCAATATCTTCGGGAATTGCAAATGGGAAATTCTTAAGAACGATTCCAAGGATAGCCCGTTCTTTACAAGCGATTTCCCCATAGCGATAGAGAAGACAAGTGATCCTCGTGTCCTGAATCGGATTGTTCCTTTGGCGCCTAATCTCGCAGTTCGGATCAAGCCAGACATATCGATTGACAGAACTCAGATAGACCTATCCTTTTCCAAGTTCTCGTGTGTTAGTCGTCACATTGGCCACGGAGACGTGGCAAAAATTAATACTCTACTCGTGCGGTGCGCTGAGGAAACAGTATTCTATCGAGATAACCCTGCATGGGTGCTGCCGTTTATTCGAAAGAACCAGCATTACCGCATTGAGACGTGCAGCAAAGAGCTGAGGACAACCACAGGCACGATTCTTTTTTCGACGCAGAGCGTTGTTGCTACCGTTCCTTCGGTTGAACCGACAAGAGCGAGCGTTGAGTAAGCGGAATTTCTGGCAAAGAAAAGGTGTCATGCGCCTATCTCAACTTTACCTTGGAAACAAGCGAGTAAACACTGTTGAAGGAACACGGTACCTGCTATGTGCGGCGGTCTCGCAGGCTGTCGAAAACTTTTGTCGAATGGGACTAATGGGGTCAAACCCCTATAATTTTATTGCAAGAGGGTAGGAAAGGGTTGCGGGCTGATCCCCAGCCTGTGCCGTCGTGGGAGTGGCTGAAACAGAAATAAATGGTGCGATCCGTCCACGGACCGAAGAGGGTGAACTACACATGAAGACACGACACCACGCAGCGATCGCCCTCGTGCTCATCGTCGTCGGCGCAGCTTATCCGGTGCTGGCGGCCATGCAGACCGTCAGTGGTGTGGGGGAATACCGGATGGGGGACTATGAGACCAAGCAGGAGGCGGTACGCCTGGCCACCGAGTCGGCGAAGCGTGATGTATTGGAACAGGTGGCCACATATGTGGACAGTATGACCGTGGCCAAGGGTCTGGCGATCGTGAAAGACGAAATTCGGAGCTATACCGCCGGCGTCATCACCGTCATCGAAAAGCAGGTGAGTACGCGGTTTGACGGTGGGAGCCTGATCATTCATGTTGAACTCAGGGGGCGGGTGGATCCGGAGGAAGTGATGCAGGCGGTCATAGCCGAGCGACAGAAAAAGAAGATACGCCCGATCCCAATGGGTTCCCGCCTATCGCACGAGTTCCCGTCCTCACCGCTGTACAACAAGGTCAGCCAATTCACCAATCATGTCTTCACGCCGAAGGAGATCGAGGAGGCCACGTTTCATCACCGGGGAGAGAAACAGTGGTTCGGGGTGACGCAGGAGGATATTGACGATATCAACCGGCTGAACAAACTTGAGCGGCGATTCGCGTTTGATCCGGAAAGTTTCTTCAATAGCTCCGCGTGCGCCAAGTCTTTGCTGAATGAAACCTGTATTGAAGAACTACAGGATGCCGGCGTCCCTCACAGTGAGATTCTCCGGCAAGACAGGCTACGGATGGATTCCCGCCGTGCGGCCTGGGAACAGCAGATGAAGGTAAACGAGATGAACGCGGCGAAAGCCAAGAAGGCAAAGGGAGCGCCAGGCTCAGCAGAAGGCGAAGAGTAAGGTCTATGAAGCCCAGAATCTGGCTCGAACTCGTATGACGGAATTTGATTATTTCGAGGCGGCCCCGATAGATTGGGCTACTGCGGAGAAGAACTGTGATACCCGCGTTGTGTCCGAAGCGTGTATCGGCCTGTTATTTAGGGCAGGATTTGACCGGGATGAAGTGGTGCGATGGGCCACGGAGCCGGCCGCGCTGAACCGGCAGACCGTGATAGACAGAAGAAATGAGATTATCGCTTGCTGTTCAGTGCAGGCGACGAAGATGAAGGATACGAAGCCGACGACGAGGGATCAGGTACTGAAACAGTTACACAAAATGGCAGTGAGCACTCAGGATGACTTTGAGGCGATGGCTGACAGAAGGAAACCGAGACCGGATTTTGAGACCGCCTCTAAGAACTGTCGGCCAAATACGATTTCGACTGACTGTGTGGTCGTGCTCCTCGACGCGGGATTTTCATCAGAAGAGGTGGGTCGGTGGTTCCGCGAGACGGGATTACGTCTGATCGATGAAGCAAAATGACACTGAATGGCTACCATTTCCAAGGATACTG
This sequence comes from Nitrospirota bacterium, assembly GCA_005887945.1. Taxonomy (GTDB): domain Bacteria; phylum Nitrospirota; class Nitrospiria; order Nitrospirales; family Nitrospiraceae; genus Palsa-1315. The sequence continues at coordinate 7,593 of VBOL01000237.1, read as the reverse complement.
AGGATGTAATCTACAAGTGAGGCAGTGAGGATCAGGCATGACTATTGACTTATTGGGAGGCTGCACCTTTGCCGTAGCAGCCCAGTCATGCCGTTTGGGGAAACGGTCAGGAACCATTTTCACCTGGGAATCAATAAAAAAACAGACACATTGAATTTCTGGACGGCGAAGGCCTAGTAAGATGAGTCTCACTTTTCCCGTCGAAGCGAAACTCAAAGACGGTTCGCCGGTTCAATTGGTGCTGGCCGACAATCAGGATATTGAGCCTCTGCGGAGCCTCTACCGGGTGATCGTCGATGAGGGGACGTCGTATCCGCATGACCGGTTCCCGGATCAGGATGGCTTCATGGACTATTGGTTTCGTGGCAAGAGCACAGTGGCGGCCTATGTACCGGACCGTGCCCGTGCTGCAGGCATGGTCGGGGCGTTCTACCTCAAGCCGAACTGGCCTGGGCGGGCAAGACAAGTGGCGAACGCCGGCTTCATCGTCGCACCGGACTGGCGCAACAAAGGCCTGGGTTGGCTGTTGGGCGCTACGATGCTCGCCTATGCCAAGCAACTCGGCTACCGCAGCGTGATCTTCAACCTTGTGTTTTCTGAAAATGTGGGCGCGCGTCGTCTCTGGGAGAAACTTGGCTTCAAAGAACTGGGTGTGATCCCCGGCGCGGTGCGGAAGAACGATGGGACTTATCAGGATTCGATAATTATGTTTCGATCATTGCTTGAAACCTAGCCCGAAGTCGCGGGACAGGGGAAAAGGTGTCAGGAGTCATTCTCCCCGTCATCTTGGGGTCAACTTTGTCGGCATGCCAAGATATCATTGGCCCGCATGTCTTGAACAAAAAGAGAGCGCTCCCGTAGGATGCTCAAAAAGTTCGTCCGGCAAGGCCGCAGGCGAATCGAAACCGGAGGCGTACCCTCAGGGGTACGTTGAGGATTTTGATGAACCGAGAACGAAGCTGGCGGACTTTTTCAGCATCCTGTTAGGGGAGGAACGTAATGCCGAGTGATGCAACCAATGAAGCAACGCGCCGGGCTTGGCGCGAGCTGGGGTTTTTCTGTGATCGAAACGATGCTACAAACGAGTGGCGCATTGTCGGGTCTGTCAAGGGCTTGAGGAAGTTCGCATCCGAGATACGCAAATACGCCTCCAACCCGGCGAACGATAGGCCGTCAGAATACATGCATTTCGGACCGTCCATGAATCTCGAAGTCGGAACCTGGCATCAAACGGAAATCACTGAGCAGTGGATTGGAGGTCCACTGACGGAGTTTCTTCGTCTCGCGACGCTGATTGAGCGGAGCGCTCAAGACAATGTGGTCGGGAAGCGCATTGCTTTGCGCGCGAGTTTCTCGCCCATGTCTCCCTATGACCTGATCTTGGATGTTCGCGATGAAGCGTTTGACCCTGCGTCCGCCGATTCAACTTGTTGAGGAGGGAGAAAGAGGTCAGGAACCTTTTCTCAATCCGAGAGATGTCGGCCCGTCCTGACGAAAGTACTGCCGAACCAGCGTCTCGACTGATGAGAAATGTCGGTCGGGGAGGTTTTTGAATCGCCGTTTGCAATCGAGGAGAGCTTCGTCGGCTGTGGCGAAGGGTTCGATCACGGACATGAGGTGGCTGTGGTAGTCCATGAGCTTCAGTTCGACGGTTCTCAGATGGCTGGGATCGCCGGCTATGGCCAGTGCGGCCTTAGCCTGATCACCATCAGCCTCGACCAGGGCTTGGAAGCAGAGGCCCTTCAATCGCTGCGTCACGGTGCTGCGGTCCCACCCCAACGGCTTCGCCGTCGCCTGCATGTCAAAGCCATGCTGCCTCAGACAATTCAACACCGCTGCATCGCTGGCCGGGTCCGGAAGAATCTGTGATGGCTTGGCTCGACCAGTGGGCGATGCGGATGCGCTACCGAGGCGCAATGATTCTTTGGTGAGCAAAGGCCCGTCGTTGAGTGCGATGGCCTGTTCCAGGCAATGCCGAAACTCCCGCACGTTGCCTTTCCACTCCTGCTCCACCAGGACGCGAAGCGCTTCGTTCGAGAGCTTCAGCACCGGCTTGCCCATCTGACCGGAGATTTCGTTGAGAAAGATCTCCGCGAGGATCGGCACGTCGCCGGTCCGCTCGCGCAGTGATGGCAGCCGAAACACCAGACCCGTCAGCCTGAAGTAGAGATCCTCGCGGAACCAGCCTTCGGAAACCCCGCGCTGCAGGTCGCGATTCGTTGCGGCCACGATACGCACATCCACCGTCGTTGGGATCGTTGCGCCGACGCGATAGAAGGACTTCTCCTGTAAGACCCGCAGTAGCTTGCTCTGGTGGTCCAAGCGTAGATCACCGATTTCGTCCAAGAAGATCGTACCGTGGTTCGCCAGCTCGAAATAGCCCTTTCGATCGGCCATGGCACCGGTGAAGCTGCCTTTCGTATGGCCGAAGAGCTCGCTTTCGAAGAGCTCAGGGGAGATGGCCGCCATGTTGACGGCGATGAAGGTTTTGCCGGCCCGTGGACTGAGCCGGTGGACGGCGCGGGCGAACAGTTCTTTCCCGGTCCCCGGTTCGCCGAGCACAAGGACCGTCAGAGGCGACTTGGCCCCTTTCTTGAGATCCCGATAGAGGCGCAAGAGTCCGGCATCCTGGGTGATGATGCCTAGCTGCCGGCATTCGTCTCGGAGGCGATCGAGTTCCACGTCGCCTATTGCGATGGACTCGTTCGTGGCAGCACGCAGACTATGCAATTGCTGTTCGAGTCCTTCTAGTTTCCTGCGCGCTTCATCTTCCTGCGCCTGGGCGTCGGCGAGTTGGGAGCGAAGGACATCTGCGGATCTGGTGAGTTCTTCCTGCTGACCTGTCGATTGCGTGATGGCGGCCCTCGCGACGGTGAGATCTTCCTGCAAGGTCTCCGCACGGGTTTCGCGGAGGACCAGGGCTTCGCGCACGGCGATGGCTTCCTGCTGCAGGCGGAGCATGTCCTGTTCCAAGAGCATCAGCCGCTGGTGAGCGGTAAGGTGGCTCCAAATGGTTGTGCCGACGAGCACCAACAGGGCGGCCGTCAGGGGCATGGCGAGGGGAAGCACCAAGTGGGCTGCGACGAGTGCGAGGAGAATGAGTGCTCCATAGATGGCAACGGCTGTTCCGGCAAGGATCAGGCTCGTCGTGCCTCGGAACTGAAGTAAGAGCCAGGCGGCCAACCAGGCTACGAGCAGCGTCATCAACGATCGGCCGGTTGCGCCGAGTTGGTAAATCTGGTTGTCGGTCAGCAGCATATTCAAGACGTGGAGATGCGCGACTGAGCTGGTGACCGTCTGTCCAGTGGGCAAGAGCAAGCTTCCCCCCGCGATCGGGTTTGGAAGAAACACGACGACCTTGCCCTTGAACCATTCGGTGAGCCGATCGCTCTCGTGATGCTCAATGGCGTTCCAAACGGATGAAATAGGAACCGTTGGGAAGGCGTCGATCGTTCCGTTGCCGACATAGTTGACTAAGAGCGAGCCAGTGCCGCCGTCTGAAAGAGACGGCTTCGTTGGTGAGGTCTGTTGTTGAAATGCCCGGTACAGTGCAATCCCGAAGGCTGGGACGGATTGTCTGTCACCGGTTGTTGCTACAGGCACTGTTCGTGCGACGTGATCGAAATGGGTCGTGACCAGCAGATGGCCCGCGATCGCTGCGTCCGAGACCAGCGTCGCGTCAGGGCCCTGTACCACGATGATGGGGCCGGCGGTGTTCATGGCTTCCAGCAGCAGAGCATCGCTCGCTGCCCCGCCGAGCTGCGCTGGGCTGGCATGGTCGAGGCGATGATCGAGGCCGATCGCGAGAGCTCCGGATTCATGCGCGCTGATCAGTAGGCGTGCGAAGATGGCCCGGTCCCATGGCCCGGCGCCGAACTCTTCTTCGCTGGCCGGATCCCGTGTGACGATGAGAAGGGACGAGCTTACTTGGATGGGTGCGCGATCGGTCAACCAGAAATCGTATGCGGTCCAGTCCAGAGCCGTGAATGTGGTTGAAGCTGCAGCCCACAGACCGACCGCCAGGACAGTCGCGAGCAACCCCATGGCACCGGCTTGGAGCCAGGGGGAGCTGAGAAATTGTCGCCACAGGCATGCTGCATCGAGCATGGATTGTTCCTACCGTCCCGCAATCTCGTCCAGGACCGCTTTCGTTTCCTGCTTGGATAGCCCCTTCAGCATCGACTTGGCTTTCTGCAAATCTGGCGTGACACCGAGACCTGTGCCATAGATGCGTGCCAGCGCTTTCTTTGACGGGATGAAACCATCGGCAGCGGTGGTTGCAAAACACGTCAGGATGCGCTTATCGAATTGAGCGAGGCGGGTATCGAGGCCGGTTTCATACAGGCGCGCCAGTTCGTCGTGCGCAGTCTCGCCCAGTGCAAAGGCTTCGGCAAACAGAGTCGTGACTCCGTTGGAGGCTTGGCTGTTTTTGAGCAGGGCGATGCCCAATGATTCGCTCGGGTCGTTCCTGGCTACATCCGGGTAGTCAGCCCAGAGTCCGTCCCGATACTGTCTGAAGGCCTCGATCGCGTCTTTTCGACGGCGCTCAGACTGGTCAGGTGATAGCGCTTGGCGGCGAAGCTGTGAAAGGGATTCCGCCGCGCGCTGCTGGCCGAACTCGACGGCGTTGGTCCACCAACGGATCGCCAGCGCCAGATTCTTTTCGACGCCCTGTCCGTTGCGATAGGCGTTCCCCATGAAGTACTGCGCCTGCGGAACCCCGCCGATCGCAGCCTCCTCCATAAATTGCACCGCCTCCTGATGCCGATTCGCCAGCTTCAAGACGAGCGCAAGACGATAGCGGGCGTCGGGAAAGTTCGGCTGCAGATCCAAGGCTCGGCGATAGGATTGGATCGCGGCTGTGAGATTACCCAGCGAGTACTGGACGCTGCCCAAGCTATAATGCGCGTGTGTTAATTCAGGATCGAGCAGGATAGCTTCCATCAAGGCTATGGCAGCCGCATGCCCATCTTGTTTGGCCATCAGTGTGACACCGAGTTGCAGATAGGCTCTGGCGTTGTTTGACTTGAGTTTGAGCGCCACGCGGCATTCATCGATTGCTGCGTCGAGATCGCCGATGCGGTAGAGCCCTTGTGCCAACTTCAGCCGGTCGTCCGCGCTGTCCGGCGACAAACGGACTGCGCTGCGCAACTCACCCAGCACCATCACGGCGTCCGCTCGCTCGTGCGGCAAGAGTTCGGGGAGCCGGTGCTCATCCGTAGGCACTGGAGCAGGCGAGGCTTCGGAAGAGGGCGGCGGAGACTCGATCACTGAGGGTGGCGCATTCTCAGGCGCTTGCGCGAATGATGAATGGACGGGGAACCGTGTGATGAAGGCCGCGAACAAGAGGGTCACGAGCACCAATCGGCGACGCATCGGAAACCTGTGACCCTCCGGATCTGTTGTCAAAGATGGACTATATTATAACACTGAATCGATGCCGGTGGGCCGGGTGTGGCTCATTGAGGGGAGCGGCGATTCGTGATTCAGCGGGCATTCTGAATGGTCTGCCGCAGGCGCTGAACCGTGCTCTGGAGATCAAGCCCTGAACTGAGTATGGGCTCATGCTGTACCCGCCACACTGGTTCGAGGGGGGCCGGGTCGCCGGCCAGTCGGGGAATGACATGCCAGTGGATGTGGGGGAGTTGGTTGCCGAGGAGTTCATAGTTGATCTTCCTGGCCTCATAGACCCGCGCGACGACCTTGGCGACCAGGTTCACTTCCTCCATCAGGATAATCCGTTCCGTGGGAGCCAGATGAAACAGCTCTGTCGCGTGGCGTTTGAAGACAACGACGGTCCAGCCGTGGAAGAATTGATCGTCATGCAGATAGGCCTTGGAGAGGCCGAGGTCATCGATGAAATGGTCTTCTTTCGGCCAACTGCCTTGGCAGGCGCTACAAGTATTATCCGTCATGGCTGGTTGGCCTTGCGCCATTCTTCTTCTGTCACCACTCCCTTTTTGATCAACAACTGAATCAACTTGTCGACCGAGTTGCGACTGGGAGCTGTCGGAGTGGCTCCTGGCTGCCCCGCGGCGGCCGGGGTTTGTTGGGCTTGTTTTGGCTCAGGCGGCGGACGTTTTTGCCCCAGCACTTTAAAGGAAGGCGTGAAGACCGAGAGATAGTCCTTGTTCCTGAGGCGGACGGTGACCGGGAGGCTGTCGGTGAGTGAGCCGAGGTCCGGGGTTGGGCCAACTGGAATGCGGAAAAAGGGTTTGCCATCTTCGGTTTCGCCGTCCTGCCCCAGCACGTCAAACCGTTTGAGGAAGGATTCGCCTGTCAACGCTTCTCGGTCTTCACCGGCAAGGTTGATAATCTTATCGAGGACGATCACCAGTGAGTCGGCGATCAGCACGTCAGACGTGTGATTCCTGACGCTGACGTCGTAGCGGTATTCGCTCGTAAAGTTGTCGCGGCCTTTGAGCGTGACGACGACTGAGGCCTTACCGGTCAGCTCGGTGAGTTGGTCCAGCGAGGAGGCTGCAAAGCCTGTTATTGAGGTCACCAGGGTGCAGGCGAAGAGAACTCCGCCAGTGACTATCGTCGCGCTCAGATGCATTTTTGTCATTGCTTCGCCTCACCCTACCCGGCCAGGTTTCTCTTGTGCCCTTGGTCCGAGCATAGCAGAGATCAAGACTTTCATCGAGCGTTGGCGCACAGGCTCGCCTTGACACCTCGTTTCATCGAACGATATTCTCCTCGCGGCTGTAGCCGTTACCCGTGCGTCTGCGTGCATTTCAACTCATGATGCGATATGCCCACACACGTGCCCCACTCCTGGTTCCCCGTGCACTCCTGTCCCGGTTGATGCGCCTCTACGATTACCCGCATCCTGCTCACCCTGGCAGGATCATTCGCGGGTACGATCGGCCACATGCAGCGCGGACTGCGCGTATGTGCGCGGCGGTGGCCACGGCGCTGGGCCATGGAGCTGAGCGGGTCCGCCAGTATCAGATTTCTTGTCTGTTGCATGACTTGGGCCGTGCCGGGCTCGATCGCCAACTCTTCGGGAAGATTTGGTCCTGGGCCAAGGAACGCGGGATTCCGACGAGACCGCTTGAATGGAGAGCCCTACACCAAGATACCCCCTACGGACGCGAAACGGAGGCCTTTCTCCGGTGTTATCGAAAAGATCTTGAGGCCGACGGTATTGCGATGACTGCCTGGGCGAAGGAACAGGTCGAGATGCGGCTGGGATATTCGCGCCGGCTTGCCCGTCGGCTGCGTACGGTTCGACCCGCCATCAGGAAGATGGGGGTGACCTGGGCGCCTTGGATGCAGCAGGTGATGCTCTATTATTACTATCCGGAGAAGCTGGCGTCTGCCAAGCCCTGGGTCAGGCAGTTGGCGGAGATTCTTGTCGCCTGCGAACAGTTTGAAGCCTACAGCAATCAACGTCGTGGACGGGACTACTATGTGCGGAAGAAGGAAACGTTGGTCGATGCCTTTGCCTATCTGGAGACGTTGCAGCAGGAGGGCATTTTGAGTGGCGCGGTGATGGAGGCCTTGCGCCGGTTGACGGCGCAAGGCGAGTTTGATGCAATTCTTGAGGAGGCTCGTGGCTGTGCCTTTACGCGGGGGGAGCGACGAGCG
>VBOL01000034.1 GCA_005887945.1 Nitrospirota bacterium | reverse complement strand
AGCAAACCGACGTCAAGACCACCCTGCTGGACGGCAAGGCCTTCGAGAAGATCATTCAATACGTGCGCAAGGATATCCCGGCATTGCTCATCGTCGGGCGGATCGGCGTGCATAGTGACGAGGATATGGACATCGGCAGCAACACGGAAAATCTCTTGCGGTCCGCGCCCTGCAATATCCTGGTGTCGAACCGGAAATATGTGCCGCCGATCGATACGCTGGCGGAATACACCATCGCTTGGACGGAAGAAGCCCTCCGCCGGATGGAAAAGATCCCGATATTCGCCAGAGGCGTGGCCAAGACGGCCATCCACCGCTATGCCATCGAAAAGGGCCACACCATCATCAGCAACACGGTGGTTGATACGGCCATAGGACACATCCTGCCCAAGGGCGCGATGGACGCCATGCGTGCACTGGGTGGCAGCCTGGATGCTGCGGGCATCGACCGCAACAAGATGCAGGCTGACGAATCCGTGGAAAAGCCGAAAGTCAGTGCAGCGACTCAAGCCTACTTGGATCGGATGACCCAGAATTACTTCGTGTGCGACGGCTGCGGCTACATCGGCAAGGGTGAGACGCCCGTGAAGTGCCCCGTCTGCGCCGCCGGAGGCGACCGCTTCAAACTGGTCGACAAGGCGATCTTCGAGGCAGCGGCGCACGCCGAGGGAGCACTCGAAACCGACCTGGCCTACGATGACGTCCCCATGCAATGGACGAAGGATGCTAAAGAAGGAATCCGTGCAGTCCCAGCCGGATTCCAACGTCGACGCGCCAAGGCCAAAATCGAAAAGACCGCTCGCAAGCTCGGCATGACTACGATCACGCTGGAGTATGCCGCACCTATGATTCAGGAAGCGGCTTCAGAAGACTACACCCCCATCTTTGCGAACAAGGGGACCGGCGCCTCGACCGAAGCCCAGGCTACCGTTGCCGCTGCGACGAACGGTACCACTGGCGCGACCGCCTCGCACGAGAACGGTCGTGGGATCGGGAACGGCCACGAGGCGGAATCTGCCTCTGCCTCTCCCTATACCTGGACGCAGGAGGCTCAATCACGACTCGAACGGGCTCCTGAGGGGTTCATGCGCGAGTGTACGCGTGCCCTCATCGAAAAACATGCCGATAAGATCGGCGTCATGGTCATCACGGCCGAAGTGGCTCACGAGGGCATCGAACAAGCCAAGGACTACATGGCGGAAGCCATGAAGACCGGCAACCTAAAGGACATGATCTCGAACCTGACTGGCTCGTCGAAGTCCGGGGCCGGCCACTGATGGGACGGTCGCTGCCGGTCCTCAATTTCCCGGCCCTGGCGGGAACGCTCGGCTCTATCCAGCAACAGGTATCGCAGTTCTTTACTCCGTCACCCACGATTCCTGCGCCGCACGATGGCCGGACCGTCGACGACTTCAAACCCTATCTCATCGCCCTGAACCTCACGAAGCGCTGCAATCTCAAGTGCGACCATTGCTATCTCGACGCGACGACGAAGTCAGCCGGCGGGGACGACGAACTCTCGACCGAAGAATGCTACAAACTCATCGATCAGATTGCCCAGGTCAACAAAGGCTGCCTCCTCGTGATCACAGGTGGCGAACCGCTCGTCCGTCCTGACATCCTCGACATCGCGCGCCATGCCGTAAAACTCGGGTTCATGGTGGTGTTCGGGACCAACGGCATGTTGATCAACGACCGGATGGCGAAGGAACTGGTCGAGATCGGCGTGATGGGCATGGGGATCAGCATCGATTCGCTCGATCCCCAGAAACACAATCGCTTCCGTGGCGTGCCCGGCGCATGGGAAGCCGCACTCGCCGGCATCGACCCATGAATTACCAGGAACTGCCCTCGGTGATCGATTGGGAACACCAGCTTGGCGCCAAGCTACTCAATGTATTTTTCATCGTCTGCACCGGCCGCGGCGAAGAACTCGCCTACATCACACCGACCCAGTACGAAGAGGTGCTTGGGTACCTGGTTAACTGTCAGGATAAATACAATGGCATGACCGTCCGGGCCCGCTGTGCGCCGCATTTCAAACGGCTCGCGTACGAGAAAGATCCGAATTCCCCTATTACCAAAGCGACGGGTTATATGGGGGGCGGCTGCCTCGCCGGCACCAACTACGCGCGTGTGACCCCTAATGGCGAGTTGACCCCTTGCCCCTACATGCCGCTATCTGCCGGGAATATCCGCGAGACAAGCTTCGTAGATCTGTGGGAAAAGTCCGATGTCTTCAATTCCTTCCGCTATCCGCAACTGAAAGGTAAATGCGGTGATTGCGAATACACAGACATCTGCGGCGGCTGCCGTGCGCGTCCCTACGTCGATCACGGCGACTGGCTGGACGAGGATCAATGGTGTCTCTACACCCCCAAGGGTGGCGAGAAGATTAAAGTCGCATTTAATACGCCGGAAGAAAGCCACGTGGCGTGGGATGAGGACTCAGAAAGACGACTCAACCGAATTCCCTATTTCTTGCGCGCCATGGTGAAAAAAGGCGTTGAAAAGCACGCACGCGAGAATAGCATCCCCCTGATTACCATTGAGTTGATGGAAGAACTCCGCAAGAAACGATTCGGCAACGAAGCGCCGGTCTTCAAGTTTTGACGTGATGGGTAAGGCGTGGTAAGAAGTACTTTCTCGGATTGCGATCGGGACGTCTCACGCCTCACGTTTCACGCCTAACGGTTATCGGAATGGACGCGCTTCCAAGCCTCGTCACCGACCTTAATACACTGATCCCGATCATCAATCACTGGCTTCACTTGGTGTCGGCGGTCATCTGGATCGGCGGACTCGCGTTCCTCGTCATGGCCGTGACCCCTGGGCTGAAGAAGGCGGTCGCGAAGGAGCAGGTCAAGCCGATCACCGATGCGTTCTATCAGCATTACAAGAAAGTCGCGGGGATCCTGCTCGTCGTCCTGCTGTTTACCGGTGGCATCAATTTCCACTATGTCAATCAGGTCATCACCTCGCAAACCGGAAGCGGGATCCAACACCATGCGAAATACTTGACCGTCTTCTTTATCAAGCTGTTTCTCGTCCTCTGTCTTCTCACGCTCTTCCTCTACACAGTGATCTTCAAGTCCGATGACACAGGAGAAGGCGAAGAAGAATCCTACGAAGCGATCCCCTTCCAACGAGCCGCGCTCTGGATCGGCTTCTTCATCCTCCTCTGTGCCGCCGCGATGAAACATCTCCACCAATAGATCGCGCTCATCTCTGGCTCTCCGTAGCATTCAGCTATCGCATTCCCCCTGTGCCTGTATCTCCTGGGATAAAGAGCGTACCGAATCAGATACGCCTCAGTCCAATAGCCTCATCTTTCCCGCTCACTCACCAAACCAAATTTACTCAGCGACTTATAGCGTAAGCCTCGAAATATTTTCGCTGAGAAATCTCTGGTACAGGGATTGCTGTACTGCTGTAGTCTTCTCATCACCCGACATAAGAGGTACAAGGCCGATAGTCTGAAACTGGAAGTTTCTTGGCGAAGCGAAACGCCGGTGGGTCCCCGCTCAAGAGGTTAATGCCTATCACGCAGGTGGGGCTACCTCTGGATTATGCCCATCCGGAGCCCTCCCATCGCCATGCGCTTCCGCCATCGGGGCCGCGTCCTGCCCCTCAGCAGCGGCGCGGCCTTCCAACCTGACAGGGGCCAGCTAAGGCATGAGATCAGATCATAGTCTGGGGGACCACCGCTTTATTTCAGAGCAACTTGAAGAGGTATACAATGTCGCTGACCGATCAAGCCACTGCGAGTAACTCGACCAAGAATGAGCGCCGCGGGGCCGCTAGTCCGTATTCCAGACAAAGCAAGGCCGGACGACAACAGCCTCGAACGGTCCGGCTAACGGTCAGTCTCCCCAGTGATCTTGTCGATCGTCTGCGCGATGCAGTGTATTGGAGTCCTAGTTTGACGCTCGCTTGGCTGATCGCTCAGTCCCTACGGAATTCCCTGACAGAGATGGAATCCTTGCGTCAGAGTCCCTTCCCAAAACGAACGAAAGCGCTCCGCGCGGGGCGACCTCGATTGGTCGGTCAGACAATGAACGTGTCCCCTCGTGCCAGGCTCACCGGCATTGGGACAGCCCGTCCGGCTGAGGGGATTACTCAGGCCATCCTTGTCTCACAACCGTCCGTCGAATGATGGCACACGAGCGGATACTTCTTCCGTTGACCAAGATATACTCTTCATTGTCTCTTGAATTTCCGGCTCAAAAATGCCCTGTCTTCTTATCTCCGTAACCCGCATTTTTCATGAACGTTTCTGCTGCAATCGCGGTTTCGGAAGGCAGAATCCACTGCGGTATTCTTTCTTCGCGTCACGATCATGAGAAGGGCGCTCGACCTCACAAGCGCGGTGGAGACGCACCTGGACGCGGTTGGCCAGGCGTCCAGGCAGGCGGGCTCGCCGTTCAGTAGGTCAACATACTGTTTCAAGTATGTCTCCCTCCCTCGCGCCTCCGCGCGCCTGTCTCGCTTGGCGACCGCGCGATTTCGCGACGAACCGCCATGAATAATGTGGGTTAAGAGACGCAGATGAACTCCAGACTGCTCATCTGGCCTTCTTGAATCGTCGACAACGACCCCGACATCCTGGCTGCCCTACACGATCTCATTGAACATGAATGCTTTCGCGTGACCGGAATTTCGACCTGTCGTGATGCGCTGGCGCAGGTGAAGACTGTCGACTTTCCCGCTGTTTTTCTTGATATTGGATTGCCCGATGGAGATGGGCTAGCCGTACTTAAGACAATCCAGGCAATCGCGCCCACACTTTCCCCGTGATTGTTTTCACTGCCTTTACATGACAGGACTACCGTGCGAGGTCGTTGCCCAGCGACGCATTCTCCTACCTCACCAAACCATACAATCAATCGCGATGAATTGCACGCGTACTAAGCCAGGCCATTGGGGTGGGCCGCCTACCCGCGTCTTTCGATAACTGATGCAGTAGGAATGATGGGTTCCCCTCACCCGCTCCACCGATCCGGACATGCGGCGCTCCTGCATCCGGCCCCCACTTGCGACGACGAGCCAAGCGGGGTCTAGCAGGCTGCGGAAAAACTATTGAGGCACGGTAGAAATTCAATGGTCCGCATATCGAGGCCAAGAGAAGAACACCGCGCAGGATGCTTAAAAAGGCAGCTCGTCTCACCCGCCCGACCCCGGTGCGCCGAGACGCGCCCCGTCCCAGGCAAGGCCGCCTGTCTGTGTACGGACTGCACAAGCAGGCAGCGAGTGAAAAGTTCCGAGGAGGTCCATACCGCACTTCGTGTGGACCAATCGCCCGTTGAATGGGCCCTAGTGTTCGGAGAACCCCCTTCAGCCATTGCGACCTCCGAGAATCTTCTTCGGTACGTGGAGGATCTGAACGAGGCGACCTGCCGTGCCGTGCCCGGCACGGCGGACAGGGAACGCTGCCGGCGGAATTTTTCATTATCCTGCTAGGATTTCTTGAGGGACGAATCGTAGACGCCATAGGCCAGAATCAACCCGATCAATGTGTACTACATACCGGCGACCCCACTATAATCAGGGAGACCCTCACCCTTCGGCTCATTCGCTAGAACGTAGGATACAGCAGCCAGCAGGAACGTACCCGCCACCGTGACAACCCCTACATAAATCCTTTTCATGGGTCATTCTTCCTTGGGATCAATTGGATTAAACGAGGGCGGCATCAAACTGAAGTTGCCGGACCAGACCCAATGGCTTTTGAAATAAGAATGGAGCCTGGGAGGTAAAACTGAGCGGGATAGGCTAAGAGATAGCAGAGGTCTTGGTAAGCGCTTTCAATGCCATCGAGACTTCCTTGAAAGATTGAGCGAGCTTGTCGAGTTGTGTTCCCTTTGACATCACCTCACTTGCGATAGACTTGAGTTGACTGTCATAGCTCCCAACCTCGGAGGCAACCTCGGAAACCTTCGCGAGTATCTCTTTACAAACAGTCAGTTCCTGCTGTAGTTGCTGAGAACTGGCTTGGGTGACCTTGATCTCCTCCATGGAAGCTTGCACCTGTTGCGTCAATCGGCCGACATAGGCTTCCCGGTCCCGCATGTCGGATTCCAGGTTGATCCGTTTTTCTTCATTCTCGCAACGGCGCTCCTCCAGATTACGAATGGCCTGAATCCAGGGAGCGAGATCCCCGCCGCGCTTTGGCGAATCAGGCAACGGTTGCCCACGCTCCAATGCCTTTATCGCAGGTTGCAACCATTCGATGAATGCCATCACCTCGCCCAGCTTCAGGTCGGTCGTCGAAGCGGGACTTGGCGCTGGCGCGCTCTCGTGATTCGGAGAGGCCGGTCCCGGCTGTGGGGCTGCGGACGGTTTCACCTTCTTCTGCTGGCCATGCCTCGGCTGTGCCCAGCGATGGTATTCCAACAGGACCGCAATACAATGACGACACATCGGCTCTTCCGGTAGCGCGCAGCTGCACTTTGAGATGAGATGCCCCTCCTTAAGACGGATCGTCTGTTCGTAGAGGCCGGAATTCCCGATAACAGCGGACGAAATCTGGGCATCATCGGCCTCAACGATCCGAACGCGATTTTCAGAGAGGTACTGATTGCCGATGTGAAAGGCATTGCGATCAACCACCGCCTGGATCATCTGAGGATCCAGGAGGCTTAACCGCTCAGCGGAACAGGGGATCTTGTTTCGCATGCGCTGCGTTCCCAATCGCTAACAACTCCAACTGATATTGCAGCATAGTCTGAAACAGACCAGGGAAACTGTCAAGGGCTAATCGGTTTTCAACGGGCCATTGCATCACCGCTGGCCTCTTCCATCGACACCAAGTAGCGCATACCCTTTGATTGCACGGTGCCAGTTTGGGTGGATCGTGGAGACGCACCCAGCGAGCCACCGAGTCGCTCGCACTCGCTGTGTGGATTCGCTGCCGGCACCACATGATTAGATCCGCGAGTGAGACCTATTACAGAAGGGAGGCTTTTTCGTCTGCTTACAACCATAGAACGCCCGCGTTTCTTCTCTTCAAAGTGAATCTCCATCGGCGAGAACAGCGTCCCCGTAGGGGATCCATCGCAAACCGGTTGCATTTTCGATCGACCGCATTGACACCAAATAGACAGTGCCTGGACCCACTCGACAATGCATGGCGTTTGTTGGGCAATCACCGGCTTATCTCTGGGATTAGATTCCTCCTTCACGCATTCGTTTAGGGGTAAGGGGTGAGGCGTTCAGCGATCACCAGAGAAGTTTTCTGTGCTCCTCAAGCTGAGCCTCACGGCTTTCTCAACATCGGCGCGGCGGCCCCTGTCGATGCGCCCCACCTCGAAAGACGTCATATAGACGCTGACCTGGCGGACCTGATCAGTCAGGCGGCGGGCCACTCGCTTCGGAACCGGAAGGTTGTACTGAATGTGTCCGCCCCCTGTATAGCTCACCAGCGGCCCAGCCATCGTATTGCTCCCCGAACGAATCTGGTTGAGGCGATGGACCAACGTTTTGGCCATCCCTTCATCGCGAACCATGGAGGCTTCGAACATCGTCTGATAGAGGCTGTCAGCCCCCCCACCATGACAGGCCTGGAGTTGCTGAAGAATACGCGTCCGATAGATCGGATCATCGACAATGGCTTCGTCCTTCATGCCCCACTGTACCATCATTGGGTCAGACTCCGCCTGAGCCAAGCCGTTCTTGGCAACGATCCTCACCAACGGCTTTGGAGGATTCATGGCATCCACAGCCCAATGTTGCTCTTTTGCTAACCGAACCAGCGGTTCATAATCCTCGTAAGAACCACCCCAGTTCTGTTGCCACCGGACGGCCTTAAGGAATTCCTGGCGGTTCATTTCTGAACCGAAAAGATATTGATCCAATGCCGCCTGACCGTCCCAGCCAAACATTTCCATGGCCAAGGCCGGCGTACGCCCCTCCGCCTTCAGCCTCCGCAGCAGCGTCATTGCTGCATCGATATGAAACCGATTGTGATGTTCCTCGCCCAGATAAATGATGTCCTGCTGGAGCAACAACGCCGTCCACTGGTCGAGCGAGACCGGCCGCCCCGTCGCGGTATCAATGACCTGCCATTCCTTGAATGGCGCATGACGCCCGTCCTTTGAGGCGGCAGAAGATCCGGCGCCCCCTCCACTCATGCAGGCCACGGTAAACCACAATGCCCCGACGACCAACAGCACCTTGAGCGTGACGAAGATTGCTCGTGTAGCGAGCAGCACTGGTTTCTTGCACATAGCCTCTACCTAACACAGGTCTCTCGGGATGGGCAAGGCGGCAACCTTGACGCTTCATGTACCAGGTCGTTATGCTGCCACACAATTACCAAGTGACATCGACAGATCTACCATCACTCGCCCCGCACCAACCGACTCATGAATTCTACCGCACAGATCCTTGCAGACTTTCGTTCACAGGTCACCCAGCTCTTGCAGGAACGCGACAAGGAGTGGGAGGCCTCACGCAAACTTGTTGAGGCAAGGCAGCTCACTGCGACGTTAAAACGGTTGATCGAAGAAGCCCACCGCGTCGATCTTCCCGTCATCATCCGAGATGCGATCACCCTGGCGTTGGGAAACTCAGAAGCCGCACGAATTCAGGATCTCCCCGGCCCCCGACTCAAAGAACTCACAGGGCTCCCCCCGACAAAAGCCGTGCGAGCGCTCTGTGTATGGTTCGGCGTCGTTGAGGGCCCGATGTTACAGTGGCCAGTGACCTCCCTGCGGAGCGAAGAGACCGAGGCGTTCGCCCACTCCCACTCCAATCCCTTTGACCTGCTGCTCGATGCAGACGTGGCCTCCCTGCTCGATCTGGGAGCCGGCGACCTTTCGTTTGCCACGGAACTTGTCGAGCTATGCGTAGCCCCCCTGCAACAACGACAACGCGAGTTGATTCTTCATAGTCTCGATCGGCTTCAGCCAGGCTCAAAGCTGGGTGGTCCACTCCATCCGGAACGGGAGCGACTCAACGGCCTGCGATCTCGGACTGGGCTCTCGTTTCAATTTTACGGAAACCAGGACATGTTCGACCTGGGCAACCTCGACCAGGCTGGGAAGCTCGCACCCCGCTATACGATCGCGACCTGTTGGGCTCCCGCGACACCCACGTTTGCCTACGAACCGACCCGATTGTCCGATCAGATCATCACTCAAGAGCTCCATCGAACCAAAGGCACATTCCGACAGACCCACTTTTCCGGGGAATGGGCCTTGGAGGTCCAGCATGGAGACCGAGCACTCCTCTTTCCGCCATGGAAGTTCGAGATTCGAGGCCCCCTCGCCCTGCTCGACCTGTTGGCGCGGCGAGGCCTCCTCTGTGTCCTCGGAGCCGTCGATACCCAGGTCTTCTGGGAAATCCTGGCACAACTCTTCGACGACGTCCGCTATCGACCGGACAATCAGCCATTGACATCAGACAATCTCCCGACGATTTTCGGCGAGATCTTCGAGCGGCTCTCGCGCCTTGCGCTCGGCGATACCCTGAACCTGTCAGACTGCGGCCCGTTACGCAGACAAATTCCACGAATCCTCCCCCTTCACCCGACGCAGGACCCCTTCTATCGTTTTCGTTCCGTTCTGATTCGCCGTGGAGCCGTCTTTCCAGGAAATCCCGCCAGCAGTACCGCCCGACGGTTTTCTGACATGGTCGAAGAAAGCCCTCCTTGGATGCTGATCCTCGTGCCAGATTAGACCCAAACTGGAACAGCACCGCCCGCGCAAAACCCTACGAGTCGGCCTCCCCAGACTGGTCGATGCAAGAACTCATGTGAAAATTGACCATCTACAGACCCTTTGTTAGACTTCGATCGGGTCAGATTACCATGCAATCCTGAACTACCAGGACCACTAAATCCCAACATGAGTTCAGCTCACACCATCCGGTCGATCCAGGACAATATTGCGCTGGTCATCAAGGGGAAGACCCACGTTATCGAGATGGCGGTAGTCTGCCTTCTGGCCCGTGGCCATCTTCTGCTCGAAGATGTTCCTGGTGTCGGCAAAACCACGCTGGCACACAGCTTGGCCCGATCGCTTGACTGTTCGTTCAAGCGCATTCAATTCACGAGCGATCTCCTGCCTTCTGACATCGTCGGCGTCTCCATGTTTAACCGGCAAAAACAGGGGTTTGAGTTCATACCGGGTCCGATTTTCGCCAACGTCGTGCTGGCCGACGAGATCAATCGCACCACGCCGAAGACCCAGAGCAGTCTCCTGGAAGCGATGAGTGAAGCACAGGTTTCCGTCGATAATCAGACGCATCCACTTGAGCAACCCTTTATGGTCATCGCCACGCAGAACCCTGCCGAATATCATGGGACGTTCCCCCTTCCGGAATCCCAACTCGACCGGTTTCTGATGCGCCTCTGTATTGGATATCCCGCGCTCGAGGAAGAGAGGAAGGTGCTCGACCGTCCGCATTCGTTGCATCCCGCTGAAACACTGGAAGCGGTGCTGTCAGCCCGCGAAGTATTGGCATTGCAGACCCGCGTGGATCAGGTCCACATGGAAGAAAGCTTGACGGACTATCTGCTCGCGATCGTACAAGCGACCCGTCAGAGCGAGCTGTTATCCCTGGGAGTCAGCACACGCGGAGCGCTGGGGCTGAGCAAAGCGGCCAAGGCCTTGGCGGTCGTCCGCGGACGCGACTATTGCCTCCCCGACGACATCAAAGAACTGGCGCCGAGCGTGCTGTCCCACCGCGTCATGCTGAACCGGACCCATGGCATGCGGACACAGAGCTTCGAACAGGCGGAGCGTATGGTGCTCGACATCGTCGAGACTGTTCCCGTTCCTGTCTAGCCAGACACGGATGGATGCCCCGACCAACTGGATGAGCTACGCGCGTGAAACACCCACTCCTCAACCTTCGTGCCTCCCCAGCCTTCTCTTTCGTCCGAGGCATGTCCCGGCGGCGGTCGATTCGTCTCACGTCTGAAGGGACCAGGTTTCTTCTCTTCACATTCGGGATCGGGCTCGCGGCCATCAACACCGGCAACAATCTATTTTACTTACTCCTCGCGATGATGCTCAGCCTCATCGTGATCTCCGGATTGCTCTCGGAGCACTGTCTTCGGCGATTGGAATTTCATCGGCATGTGCCCGATCTCATCATGGCCAACGAGCCGACCACCCTCACACTCTCGGTCGCCAACCGGAACCGGCACCTGCCCAGTTTTTCCCTGCGTCTACTCGATGTCGTCGAAGGCCAAGATGTCGACCGAGGTCTCTCTATTCACCTCCTCCCCCCGCAGAGTTCCGTGCTCCTGTCCTATCCACTGCTTGCCACAAAACGGGGCTGGATCCGGTTCGAAGGCATCCGGGCTCAAACGCTGTTCCCCTTCGGACTGTTTCTCAAGAAAGGGCTCTACTCCACGGAAGCCCATCTGCTCGTCAGTCCTCCCATCAAGCCGCTCACCTTGCGATTCGTGGATGAATTGGTCAGCGAAGGGCAAGGGGAGTCCCTCCCACGACGAGGACATGGGAGCCAACTTTACAACCTCCGCCTGTATCAACCAGGCGATGACTCGCGAGCCATCCATTGGATGACAACCGCCCGCACGTCCCAGCTGATCGTGCGGGAAACCGAAGCGGAGGATCAACGACGCATCACGGTTGTCCTCTCAATCGTGGCCCCCGAAGAACGCGAGCCCCTATTCGAACGAAGCGTGACGTTCGTGGCATCACTCCTCTGGCAACTGACAGAGCGGGCCTACCCTGTGCGACTTATCGTTGGGACAGAAGACTCACGACTCGGGTCGGGATCCGCTCATTTCTTGGCGATGCTGCGCCTGTTGGCGTTATGCGAACGGCAGACACCTGAAACCGGTGGAATCGGCCATCACGGCGATCCTTCCCCGTCCACTCACGGAGGCGAGCGGGGCTACACGGTGGCGGTTGTACCCTGGTCGAACCAGGCGGAACCCACAAACACAGTGCAAGCTGATCGGGTCCTCCATGCCACGCAACTCGAAGAATTGACACATGCCTTTTGATCAGGCCTTTGCCCTCAGCTCCGTCCTCCTCGCCACCACAGCTTTTAGCGGACTCGTACTTGCGCAGAGCGTCCCACTCTGGCTCGTCCTCCCTACAGCGATCATCCTCATCGTCTCGCTGCTTCACGCAGGAGGGGTCCTTTTCGTTCGACGGGCGATGGCACAGGTCACCGTCTCGCCAACCCTATGGAATGTCCTGTTGATCGGCGCCTTTGTCATATTGCTGATCGATCTCACAGTGGTATCACGAGACCTCCTCCCGGCTGGTATCCACTTTTTAGTCGTGCTGCTGGGTATTAAGTTACTCACCCTTCAACAGCGTCGTGATTATCGGCACCTCTACGCCATTAGTCTCATGGCAATCCTGGCTTCCGCGGCACTCACGACCGATGCATGGTATGTCCCAATTTTTCTGCTGTATCTGCTCGCAGCTGTCTGGACACTCTTGCTGTATCACTTGACCCAAGAGACGGCCGAAACCCCTGCCGTCGTCACACCCACGAGCACGGCAGCCTGTCAAACGACATTCCCGAGCCGCATCACTCACCGCTTCTTTTGGTTGACGAACGGAACCGCCGTCCTGACGGTTACCCTGACGCTCGCCATTTTCTTTCTCATCCCTCGCATCGGTGCAGGCGTGGTGCAGAAGACGAGCGGGGAGGCACTGCGGACGACGGGGTTTTCCGATCGGGTCGACCTGGGAACGATCGGGTTAGTCAAACAAGATCCTCAGATCGTCATGCGGGTTGAATTACCGGACCAACCCGCTGTTGAAAAAGATCGCCTCTACCTGAGAGGCCTCGCCTACGATCAGTACAATGGACAATCATGGAGCCACAGCGGAACCCGCCAGCGCTCGTTGAGTCTCGTGGCTGAAGGAACATTCCTCGCTCGCCCAGCCGGTAGCCGTCCTTCAGACAGCCTGTTAGGAACGATCCGCCAAGACATTCTGTTGGAAACGCTCGATACCGCAGTCCTGTTTGCCGCGCCATTCGCTGAACTCGTGAACGGCGAGTTTCTCACCGTGCAGGCCGATGCCATGAGCGGGCTCCACTTGCCATTTCCTCCTTCTTCCCGCATCCGATACTCCGTCACCTCTCAAGTTCCACAGCTCGTCGCAGACGAACGAACCGCGTCGATCCTGGCCTACCCCGACTCAATCCGTTCCCACTATCTTCAGGTTCCCGTGGGATCACAGCAGGTCGCAGACCTGGCGCATCGCGTCAGCCAACAGGCCACGACCCCATTCGAACGAACGCTGGCGATCCAGCAACATCTCTTGAAAAATTATCGCTACAGCCTTGAAACCGACACGGCCACGCTCAGTCATCCGCTCGAGGAATTTCTTTTTACACGCAAAACCGGGTACTGCGAACATTACGCACCCGCCATGGTCGTGATGCTGAGGACCGTAGGGATTCCCGCTCGACTGGTGACAGGGTTCCTGGCTACGGAATGGAACGAATACGGGGGCTATTTCACTGTGCGCCAGCGGGATGCTCATGCCTGGGTCGAGGTCTACTTTCCTCACTCAGGCTGGATCACCATGGATCCCACCCCCACCGTCAGCGCAGCGGTCGCGACCTCGCGATGGGAATCCATTCGCCGACTCGGGGAATCCCTTCGATTACAGTGGGATCGCCTGTTCGTCCGTTATAGCGCGAAGGATCAACTGGCAGTCGTTCATGGAGTACGAGAAGGCAGTGATGCGTTGCGTGAAAGAGTGAGTCGCTGGGTTTCGTCGCTGAGTGCCCCGATAAGCCAGGTCCTCAGCCGGCTGACGCGCATGGTCCGAACGTTCCAGCCTGGCACGCTGGGACTCGTCACGGTAGTGATGGTGGTCGGCATGGCCTTGCTCCTCCTCATGCTTCGGGATAGGATTGGACTGTGGGCCGCCACACATCTTCCGACAGCGCACCCGCAGCTTGCGATCGTCCAGCTCTATACCCGCATGCTTCGCACGGTGGAGAGACACGGCTTGAGCAAACCTCCAGCCGCCACAGCCAGTGAATATGCTAGACTGGTTGAACAGGAGTGGAAGGCAGCCGGTCCCATGGTGGCTAACGTAACCGCCCTCTACCTTCAGGGACGATTTAGTCGAACCCCGCTCACCCCGGGCGAACTCTCTCGTGCAGCTGAACAGGTGGGGCGGCTACAATCCCTTACACACGTGGCCCGCTAACCACCCTATTGCTGCAGGGTCTCGGCACTGTCCAGACGTGGCCAGGGCCGCAACCACGCCACATTGCCTCCAGTACGCACCACACCGACCCGCTTACCGACGAGTTGAGGCTCCTGCCTGAGCCGCGGAACCAACGCCACCACACTCGAGGGCTCGATCACAAGCGTGACTCGCTCATAGGCGAATTGCATTGCCTGTACAATTTCCTCTCCTTCCACCGCAAAGAACCCCGCCACGTGCCGACGGAGCATCGGGAGGGTCAGCTCCCCAAGACTCGTTCGAA
>VBOL01000236.1:544-4163 GCA_005887945.1 Nitrospirota bacterium | reverse complement strand
CTTGTGGAGAAGTTTTCGTCCGAAGATCGTAATCCCCAATGCGAGACCGAGCGAGAACGGAACGAACAATGCGGCGGCAATATCCGCATTGCCGAGCCACCCCATCTCATGAAGACCCTTGAAGATATAGGCCATCAGCCCGCTGAGATAGTAGGCAATCACGATAACCGACAAACCTTCGACCGTGTACTGGAGGATGGCCTGGCTCTTCGTCGTCTTGTCGACGCTGATCAAGAGCGTCAAGTTCTGGGATTGCAGCATGAGATCGACGCGGGCGCGAATAATAGAGATCGTTCCTTCAAAACCGCTACGAAGAGTGTCCATCCGCTTCAGGAGTTGTTGATTGCCCTCCGCCACCCCGGTGATCCCGCTGAGGACATACTCGGACATCGGACGGTACAGAGGGAGCGTACGTTCGTCGAGTGACGCCAGCGTCCGGTGCACGATCTTGTCGTAGGGACCAGAGGCGGACAGCTCGAAGTGCAATCTACTGGACAGCCTAGTGGTTTTTAACCAGTCTTGCGTCAACCCATTGAGCCAACGCTGTAGGGCCAGGGAGTCGGCGTGGCCGATATGCTCGCTGATGATTTCACGCTGCTTCAAGTGCACCTGCTCGAACTTGTAGGCCTGATCGATCGCAGCCGAAAACAACGGCTTTTGCATGAGCAACAAGTGGTAGTAGGTTTCGATCCGGACAATGGCGTCGACGATGTCTTGCAGATGAGACTTGCTGGACCTGCCAGACCCTACACTGACCCAATAGCGCTCGCGCCCATGCTCGTCCGGTGTAAAGCTGGTGACCAACGCAGTCTCCTCATCGAGAATCCGGCTGCCATATAAGACCGGCCCGGGAAGCTGAGGGCGCAACGTCTCACTTCCTGGCAACGGTTTGATCATCAGCAGGATATCCAGACGGCACACTTCCGCACCGAGCGGAGTGATCGGGGACCGGTACTGCGGGAACGTCATCGGGCCAAAGGTCACTTCCCCGGCGTGGTCGGAGGGAATATGCCAGGTTTGATAACTGTAGTACTCTGTGTGCGCTTGCCAGATCAGAATCAGCCGATCGCCGCTCGCTTCCACCTTCACGCCATAGCCAAACGTGTCATGGATGGCCATCGTGTCCGCGGAGACCTTGAAGGCCTCCAGAAGAGACCTGAATTCGTCACGGCTCGCCGGCCGCTGCACCGGCGGGTCACTCATGCGAAACGCTTTGTAGTGCACGTGCGCCGGGGCTCGCAGCCATTCGGCCACGGGCATCTGTGGCCGTTCATGCAGCTTCCGAATAAGCTCGTCGACATCCGGCTTGATAATCTCGGGCTTAGTCATGCGATAACCCTGCGAGGTGAAAGATGGAACGGGAAACGGTTCCAGGCTACTGTCTTGTCAGCAAACCTGTCAACAGATCGTCGGTCGAATATGCAATGAGAGGCGCATTGTGCCACGTAACACACGCGGAGTTGGCGGCTATGGCCGCGGAGCTTATCTCGCGTGCAGTGCAAAGTTAAGCAATGAGGTGGCCCGGAAAGGAAACTGGTCTATCGGGGCCGAATCGACGACAACTGGCGGGACAAGACGAGAGTCACACGAGAAGACCTCCGGCGAGCGATCGACACCTTCGTAGCGGGACTGCCCCTCCTCCCAGAACACCGCCCCTCTATGGGGTGTTCGATCAAGTCGAAACCCAAATCGCCCCTTCTTACCCCACTAAGCCCAGGACGTCGGACTCGCGGACGAGAACGAGTTCCTTACCGTCCAGATCCACTTTGGTCGTTCCGTATTTCTCGTAGAGGACCTGATCGCCCGGTTTGAGGACCGTGGGCGTGAAGACCTTTTCTTCTTTCTTTTTGAGTTTACTGTCCCTCTTTTTTTCCGGTGTGTCCCAGCGCCCCTTCCCCACAGCCAGGACCTTTCCTTCTACGGGTTTCTCCTTGGCTGTGTCTGGGATGAACAGCCCCCCACCGGTCTTTTCCTTGGCCTCCGACGGTTCGATCAGTGCCCAATCCTGTAACGGTTGAATTCCCATGGTGAAACATCCTCCTGTGGTTCAAAAGCCAGCGACAGGCTACGTCGTTCTGCAGATGGCGTCAACTCGCTGATGATGGAACTCCAAATGAGAAGCGGTACGTCACCGCTCCCCCCGTAGCGCCACGAAATGGTTCCTGACACTTTTCCATTTCACAACTCACGGTGATTTCCGAAAATGGTTGCAGCACCTGCGCCGCGCGTTGCTGACCCCGTGCGCCCTCCCTGGCCCTTAGGGAATGGCTTCTCGCCGTCCTTCGCTGGGTGGCTCCCCCGGATTGATGAGGATCGGGGCCTTCAGTTGGTCCGGCAAGAGGATCAGTTTGGAATTCGGACTGTCATACAATTTGTACCGAAGATAGGCTGATGTGAGTGTCTGTGTGATGGTCTCCTGCGCCTTGGCCTGTCCGATGGCTCGGATACGGAGCCCTTCTGCCTCACCCTCGGCCCGAATACGGATCGCATCCCCCTCGCCTTTCGCCCGTGTGCGGGCAATCTCGGCATCCTTGGAGGCAATGGTCAGTTCGAATTCTTTTTGTTCTTTCTCCTGTTCCTTCGCCTGTTTCTGCTCAATCGCGCGCAAGACAACTTGCGGAAAATCGACATCGGCCAAGGCGACACTATTGACTTCCAAGTGACGCCCTTTCAGCTTTTCGACCACCACCGCCTGGACTTTGCTCGCAATCTCCGCGCTCTTTTCCGGCACCGTCACCATGTTATAGCCGGAAACCACACTACGCACCGTGGCCATAAACTGGGGTTTGACAATCCGCGCCGGAATGGGCCGCAGGATGATGGCCGCCTTAATGAGCACCTGCAGATCATCCGCACTCAAGGCATCAATGTCTTCGGTGAAGCTCTGCCACCGAATATCGTAGCGGTACACGTTATTCCAGGGCGCCTGCCAGTAATACCCGTCCTTCAGCGTTTCGGGGGAAAGCCCTTCGGTGAACGGACGCCAGAACAACCCCCGTTGGCCTGGTTGGATGGTGGTGCCGCAGGCCGTTGTCAGCAGCAGTACGGCGAGTACAAGACTCGTCATGGTTGGGCGTGTCATAGCTCCCTCCCGGTACGGCCACGCCAAGCGTGGCGGGTTAGTGACCTAGTGATCGTGTGGGCGGACTGGGAGCCAGGCCGTCACTCAGCAACTCCAGGTGACGGCTGGCGAGCTGCTCCTCTTCGCGTGCCGCCTCTTCGTAAAACTGCGCTAACAGCCGTGTGCCGGTGACCCATTCCGACTCTCGCCCGAACAGCCATTCATAGACCACCGCGCGATGGGTCAATTCCTCGGCCTGTTGGCGCGACACCACCGCCTCGTGGCGGTAGAAGGCCGCAATCTTTCCGTGATCGTGACCTGGGTTGAGCGCGGTCATGTCCAGCGGAGCCGCGGGTCCTCCGCTGCAACCAGACAGGAGGAAGCTGGCAAGGAGCAAGACGAGAATGGCTCCATGCATCGTGAGATCTCCTCCGTCGTCCCCAAGGGACAGTCAGTGGGCAAGATGCACTCGTGGTTGAAGGAACCCGACCGCCGCGGCAACGCTGGCCGATTACACCGAGATTATCGCATCCGCTCCGCTTCAGCGCAATATCACGT
>VBOL01000236.1:0-451 GCA_005887945.1 Nitrospirota bacterium | reverse complement strand
GGTGCATGGGTGGCCGCTGGTTCACGAGCCAGCGACAGGCTCCGTCGTTCTGCAGATGGCGTCAACTCCCCCAGGGGGAACTCTGAGACGAAGCGGAGGGGCGGCCTGATTACTCCCCTTGCACGAGTAACGCGCGCAGTTAGGGAGTAAACCAGGCCGCCCTCGAAGGAAGTGTAGACGTACCTCCATGCCCTACCCCGCTAGACGGAGAAAGGAAAAATAGAAAAGTGACAAGTCGCTTACAAGCCTGTCCCTTTAACGCTTTGCCTTCTTCAGTGTCTTGCTCCTCTTCGCACCATGCCGTCGTTCGTCGATGCTCGGACGAAGGAGGAACTGGCCATAGACCAGGGCGAACAGCAGATAGGCGCAGCTCCAGCTCATTGCAGCTAATCCAAAGACGAGATTCGTCGAGAGATCAAATGATGGCCCGAATACCCGCAGCAACGCACCC
>VBOL01000033.1 GCA_005887945.1 Nitrospirota bacterium | reverse complement strand
TAGGGATAGCTGGTGGTACTGAGGAAACTGAGGCCGACCAAGGCCGGTTGTTGCCGGTTGATTTCCTCGAGGATCACCTCGTTCGGCGTGTCGGGGTTCGCCTGATCGAACATCACACACTCGTGGCCTGCCTGCTTGAGCACCGACGAGAGGGACATGATGCCAATGGGTGGGAAGCCCATAACCCGGATACGACCATTTTTTGCGCGTGTTTTAGCTGGGAGCGCGTAGAACTGTGGGTCGCGAACGTGGATGAGAAATACCCGCATCGATTCAGGGTAACACGAATACCATGGCGAGAGAAGGGAAATTACTTGGCTCACGGCAGAGAAGACCAAACAGGGCTGAGCCTAAACGAGACACGCGAGACTGGCGGGACGAGCGAGACGAGGTGGGAATCCAATCTGTCCACGGCGCGCCTTTCGCGCATGTCTCGCGCTTCACGCGCCACGGTCTCTGTCTAACTTAAACGAAGCGTGATTCTTACCTATCGCCCGAGCGCAACCTTGACCGCATTGCCGATCTCAGCCGGGTTCTTCACGACTCGGACACCCGCTGCCTCCAAGCTCTTCATCTTCTCAGCTGCCGTGCCCTTCCCACCGGAAATGATAGCGCCGGCATGGCCCATACGCCGTCCTGGCGGCGCCGTGATCCCGGCAATGAAGCTGACGACCGGTTTTTTCACCTGCTGCTTGATGAACTCAGCGGCCTTCTCTTCCGCATCGCCACCGATCTCGCCGATCATCACGATCGCCTGAGTCTCGGGATCTTTTTCGAACAACGCCAACACATCGACGAAACCTGTGCCATTGACCGGATCGCCACCGATGCCGACGCAAGTCGTTTCACCTAACCCAAGCGTCGAGAGCTGATGCACCGCCTCGTAGGTGAGGGTCCCGCTGCGTGACACGACGCCCACAACACCCTTCTTATGAATGAAGCCCGGCATGATGCCGATCTTCGCTTCATCGACGGTGATGACGCCGGGGCAGTTTGGTCCAACCAGGCGGACGTCGCGACCACGGAGCGCGCGCTTGACCTTGACCATGTCGTTCACCGGAATGCCTTCGGTAATACAGATCACGAGCTTAATGCCGGCATCGGCGGCTTCCAAGATCGCATCGGCACAAAACGGCGGGGGCACAAAGATCAGCGAGGTGTCGCACTGGGTCTTCTTGACCGCGTTGCGCACGGTGTTGAACACCGGAATGCCCTCGACCTCTTGCCCGGCCTTGCCCGGCGTCACGCCCGCGACGACCTGCGTCCCGTAGGCCTTGCACTGCGTCGCATGGAACGAGCCCTCTTTGCCCGTAATCCCCTGCACCACCACCCGCGTATTCTTATTCACCAGAATGCTCACGGTCACCTCTTTAAAGAAGAATGATTCATTTAGGCTTCTTTTCTGCTCATAAACCCAAGCTTCGCAATAAGCTCTTCAAGATCGATCTCCCCGCCAACACTTCTGCCGTAAGTATCGGCTCCAAATGCTTCGATGCGTACAATCGATTTCTTGGCCAAGGAATAGACTGCACGGTCATCCTGCTCCACCAGACCGTATTTCTTGAGCTTTACGAGAACCGAACGCGTCGTATGTTTGAAATTCTCCTGAGGATATTTCGGATGCGTTTCACGATCATAGTCTGACAATGCTCTGAATTTTCCGATTGCTGCATAGATTTGCTGTAGTTCTACTCTCTTAGGACCCTTGTCGTGAATTGCGAGTACGACGGCTGAATACCACGTCCTCATGATTCGGCCTTAGCGAGCTGGATGGCCTGACCCATGTCTCGCGACCTCGGCGGAAGCTCGATCCACCCTACTCCCATCCTCTTCTCCACCCACTCCTCACCCAATGACAGGCAAGGCGGCGTCAGGCTGCCGGAAGCGACCTTGCAGGAGGAGCGGGGACCCACCGAGACTCGGCCGAGAAGGAAAGCGGAAACTGACCGAGTCTTCGAGGGAATTTCCGAAGGCTTCCGCTCGGCCGAGCCCGGAAGGGTCGCTCCGAGAGGCACGGGAGCGATCGGCAGCCTACGCCGCCTTGCTCGTCAACTTCACAATCTTTTGCGCCGCTTCCCACAAATCGTTGGCCACTTCAAGCTTGAGGTCGGACTCGGCCAACAACTTGCGGCCTTCGTCTGCATTCGTCCCCTGCAGTCTGACGACCAACGGCACGTTGATCTTCACTTCTTTGGCCGCTTCGATGACACCATGGGCAATCCGATCACAACGAACAATCCCACCAAAGATATTGATGAAGATGCCCTTGACGTTCGGGTCCTTGAGGAGAATCCGAAATCCCGCAGCCACAGTCTCCTTGGTGGCGCCGCCGCCGACGTCCAGGAAGTTCGCCGGCTCGCTGCCCGCCAGTTTGATCACATCCATCGTCGCCATGGCGAGGCCCGCACCGTTCACCATGCAGCCGATGTTCCCATCGAGCTTAATGTAGTTCAGATTATTTTCTCCCGCTTCGATCTCGAGCGGGTCTTCTTCGTGGAGGTCGCGCATCTGCTGCACATCGGCATGCCTGAACAGCGCGTTATCGTCGAACGAGACCTTGCCGTCCAGTGCGATGAGTTTCTTGTCGCTGGTGATGACCAGCGGATTGATCTCGACCATCGCCGCATTCTTGTCCATGAACAGGCGATAGAGGTTTCCCAGCATCTGGATGAAGGGGGTCACGACGGCCGCTTCCATGGCAGGAAGCCCCAGAGCGAAGGCGATGTTTCGCCCGTTGTACCCCTGAAACCCGACAGCCGGGTCAATCGCCTCCCGGATGATCTTCTCCGGCGTGTGGGCGGCGACTACTTCGATCTCCATTCCGCCTTCTGTACTCGCGATGAACACAGGCCACCCATCAGGAGGCGACGGACCTCTCGGCCTTTCGGGCCGGTTTGGTGCGTGATGAGCGTCTTGCCGATCAGGTCCTTGACCAGTCCTGGAACAGCCGCCTTGTCCTTCGTAATTTTGACGCCACCGGCTTTGCCTCGACCGCCTGCATGGATCTGCGCCTTGACGACAAAGACCGGGGTATTGAGTTCTGCCGCCCAGGCCGCTCCTGCTTCGGGTGAGGTAATCTCTTTCCCGCGCGGAACCGGAATCCCGAACTGCCCGAACAACTGCTTCGCCTGAAATTCATGAACGTTCATGTTTTCCATCCGCGTGACGAGCGAGACTCGCGCGAAAGGCGGGACGGATGACACTTCTGCCATGTCCCGCTTTTCTCGCGCTTCGCGCCTGTCTCGCTACTCCTTTCTCGTGTACGCCGGCAGGATCATGGGTGACACGACTCCGCTCGCACTGCCGTGCTTCTTGGCCTCGGCACGGAACCCCTTCAGATGCCCGACCGTCAACTTCCCTTGCGGCATGGCAGCGGCACGAGCAGCAGCCGTCAGCCCGGACCTCTTTCCAAAGACCATCAGGTCGAGGAGGGAATTGCCCATCAATCGATTGCGTCCGTGCAATCCGCCGGAGGCCTCGCCCGCGACAAAGAGATTTCTCACATTGGTTTCTGAATTGGTATCGATCTTCACGCCACCGTTCTGATAGTGCAGCGTCGGATAGATCAACACGGGGTCTTTGCTGATATCGATGCCGAATCGTTCGAACTGCAGCATCATCGCGGGGAAATGCTTCTCCAGAGTGCCGGGGCCATGTTCGGCATCGATGAGCGGGGTATCGAGCCAGACGCCGATGCGCCCGGACATCGTGCGGATGCCGCGCCCCTCTTCACACTCTCGAATAATCGAGGAGGATACGACGTCGCGGGTATCCAATTCGTTGACGAACCGTTCACCCTTCGCATTGACCAAGTGCCCACCTTCGGATCGAATGCCCTCTGTCACCAACGCCCCGATGAGCTGCTCGGGATAGACCGCACCGGAGGGGTGATACTGGAACGTATCGATGTGCATGAGTTTGGCGCCCAGCCGATAGGCCAAGCATAGCCCGTCGCCGGTCGCACCATAGTGATTGCTGGTCGGGAATCCCTGAATGTGGAGCCGGCCGATCCCGCCGGTCGCCAGAATGACGGACTTGGCGGCGACGACGATGTGGCGATGGTTGTCGAGATCTTTCAAAATAGCGCCGGTGCAGCTCCCCTTCTCGTCACTCGTCAGCTCGACCGCGGCGCAGAACTCGAGTAACTGGATGTTCTGATTCAGCACCTCGTCCTTGAGCACCCGCATGATTTCAAGGCCGGTGTAGTCTGAACAAGTCAGGAGGCGGGGTTTAGAACTCCCGCCACCTTTTTTTACATGGAGGTTGCCGTCCCCATCACGATCGAACAGCACACCCAGGCTCAACAGCCATTTCGCTATCGAGGGGCCTTCTTCGACCATCACCTTGAGCAGCTGATGGTCATTCTGCATGTGACCGCCCTTCAGCGTATCCACGAAGTGGGTGACGGGCGAGTCCTCGGGCGCTACCGAAATCTGCATGCCCCCTTGAGCCATCACGCTGTTGGAGTCGCCGAGACGGAGCTTCGTCGCCAGGATGACCTTGGCACCCGCCCCATGCGCATGGAGCGCCGCCGCACAGCCGGCGCCGCCGCCGCCCACCACCAGGACGTCGGTCGTGTAGTCGGCCGTCAAATCGAACTCGTCGGCGATCGGGCTATCCCCCTCCAGTAACGTCGCCAACTCGACAACCGTCTTATCCCCGTCATTGGGACCGAAGCGGAGCGGCCGATAGGCTCGTTCCCGAAAATCAGGATGATATTTGTGGAGCAGTTGGTCGCAATCCGCGGGAGAGAATTTGGGAAGGGTCTGCTTGCGTCGAGCATCCCGCGTCCGATGCACGATCTGTTGAAGGGCGTGGATGTCCATTGCTTCAATCCGTCAATTGTCATTCGTCAAAGGTCACTAGTGGGAGCATGCGACAAATTTCCCACCATTGACGGTTGGCCATTGACTAGTGACGCCTCACTTGACGGTTGCGCAGTGATCGGCCAGTTCTTTTTCGGTCATCTTGAGGATCTCGGCCCACTCGTCGTTGAAACGGCCGTCCTGGATTTCCTTGATGCGCGTATCCAGGCCCAGAGGCTTCTCGGTGAAATGAGCCCCCTGCGCTCGGCTCACATACAGAGCCACAAGATTGGGGGCGATGTCCGCAATGCAGACCGGCGTGCACATGCCGCACATCACACAATCCATGAACATCTCGGACACGCTTTTAAAATCCCCAAAGACGGCCTTCCAGACTCCCTCCCGCACATCGATCTGCTGCGGGCAGGCTTCGGTGCAAGCATTGCAGTTTCGGCAGAGCGGCGCTTCAGGATAGAGATTGAAGAGGTCTTGTTTCGGATCTTTGAGCGTCTGAATGTCGTAGGTGGCCTTCCGGGCTGGAAACGGCGGCATCATCGTGATCGACATGCCGTCTTGCACCGCCATTTGGCAGGCCAAGCAGGTCCTCACTTTAGGGTCGTCCTTGGTCCGATAATAGGCCGCGCAGGCGCCGCAGAACCCGCCAAGACAGCCGGCCCCGCGGACGACTTCCTGACCCGAGTACCACAAGGCCTTAATGATCGTGATCCCCTCCGGCACTTCGTACTTCTTGCCGGCAATCTCGATGGTGATCATCTTGTGCCGGAGGACTTCCGGCTGATCGATGATGTTTTCTTTGTCTTCTTGGGCCATTGTTTCCTTCGTGAGGCGTGAGGGGCTTCTTCCAACCCCTTACGCCTGACGCCTAATCCCTAACGGCTGTTTCAGCTTCCCTATGCGATCGCGTCCACGATCGCATTCAAGGTTGGGCTTGGACGCATCGCTTTTGTCGTTTTCCCATCATTGGGATGATAGTACCCTCCCATATCGACCGGCCTTCCTTGCGCGCCGAGTAACTCAGCCACAATCTTGGCCTCATTGTCTGCCAGCTGCTTGGCGACTTTGGCAAAACGCGCTTGAAGGTTCTTATCTTGCGTCTGCTCGGCCAGAGCTTGCGCCCAGTATAACGCGAGATAAAAATGGCTCCCGCGATTGTCAATCTCACCCACCTTGCGGGCCGGCGACTTATTGCTCTCCAGGAACTTGGCATTAGCACGATCGAGTGTGTCCGCCAGAATTTTCGCAGAAGGATTGTCGGAGGCCTTGCTCAGATGCTCCAAGGAGGCGGCCAGCGCCAGAAATTCGCCGAGCGAATCCCAGCGGAGATATCCCTCTTCCTGGAACTGCTGCACATGCTTGGGTGCCGAGCCGCCGGCCCCGGTCTCGAACAGACCGCCGCCGTTCAGCAGGGGGACAATCGAGAGCATTTTTGCACTGGTCCCGATTTCGAGAATCGGGAACAGATCGGTGAGATAGTCTCGCAACACGTTCCCCGTGACGGAAATCGTGTCTTTGCCCTCTTTGATCCGTTCCAGCGAGAGCCGCATCGCGTCAGCCGGAGACATGATCCTGATGTCGAGGCCCGTCGTGTTGTGATGCGGCAAATAGCGGTTGACGAGCTTGATCAGCTCCGCGTCGTGTGCCCGGTTTTTGTTCAACCAGAATAGGGCAGGGGATCCGGTGGCTCGTGCCCGATTGACAGCCAGCTTGACCCAATCCTGAATCGGTGCGTCCTTGGCCTGGCACATCCGCCAGATATCCCCGTCTTCTACCTTATGTTCCAGCAACGTCTTCCCTGAGGCCGCGACGACACGAATCGTGCCGTTGCCAGGTGCTTTGAAAGTCTTGTCGTGCGATCCGTATTCCTCCGCCGCTTGCGCCATGAGCCCCACATTGGGTATGCTCCCCATCGTTTTCGGATCAAGGGCGCCGTGTTTTTTACAGAACTCGACGACCTCGTGATAGACCGAAGCGTAACTGGCGTCGGGGATGACCGCCTTGGTATCTTGCAGTTTGCCTTCCGGATTCCACATTTTCCCCGAGTCGCGAATGACCGGCGGCATGGAGGCATCGATAATAATGTCACTGGGTACATGCAAATTGGTGATGCCTCTATCGGAGTTGACCATCGCCAGCGGCGGCCGCTTTTTGTACACCTCTTGAATGTCGGCCTCGATGGTTTTGCGTTGCTCGTCCGGCAAGGTTTTGATCTTGGCGTAGAGGTCGCCGAGGCCGTTGTCGGGATCGACGCCCAGCTGTTGGAATAGGGCCGCATGTTTGTCGAACACGTCCTTGAAAAACACCGACACCGCATGGCCGAAGATCTTGGGATCCGAGACCTTCATCATGGTGGCTTTCAGATGGATCGAAAACAACACGCCCTGTTTCTTTGCGTCTTCCATTTGCGTCTCGAGGAATTCCCGGAGGGCGCGGCGGCTCATGTAGGTGGCATCAATGACTTCGCCGGCCTGAAGGGCGAGCTTGGGTTTGAGCACTGTGATCGTGCCGTCCTGGCCGACGAACTCGATGCGCGCATCGGTTGCCTCGGTAAGCGTGACAGATTTCTCGTTGGAATAGAAATCGCCGCCGGTCATATGGGCCACATGGGTCTTGGAGTCTGGGCTCCATGCCCCCATTTTGTGCGGGTGTTTTCTCGTGTGTTGCTTGACCGAGAGCGGCGCCCGGCGATCCGAGTTGCCTTCTCGTAACACCGGGTTGACAGCGCTCCCTTTAATCTTGTCGTAGCGCGCCCCGATCTCCTTTTCAGCGTCGGTCGTAGGATTCTCGGGATAATCGGGGAGCTTGTAGCCCTGACTCTGTAACTCCTTCACGGCTGCTTGCAGTTGGGGAATCGACGCACTGACATTGGGCAACTTGATGATATTGGCTTCCGGGGTCTTGGCGAGCGCCCCCAATTCGGCCAGATCGTCCGATTGTTGTTGTTGCGCCGTCAGATGCTCGGGAAAGGCGGCGATAATGCGCCCGGCCAGAGAGATATCCTTCAGTTCGACGGCTACGCCGGCCGCCTTGGTGAAGGCCGCGACCATTGGAAGAAACGAATAGGTGGCCAGCGCCGGCGCTTCATCGACTTTCGTGTAAATAATTTTGGATGCATGTGTAGCCATGGTTTTTCCTCTTTCAGCTTCTTCTTAGTTCAGCGCATTCAACGCTGAACCTGCCTTGAACCACGCAATCTGTTGTTCGGTGATGCTGTGGTTCGCCTGAATGGTGAGCGACGTGCCATCCGCTTTGTGAATTGTCACCTGCACCGGTTTGCCGGGAGCCAATGCACTCAGCCCCGTCACGCTGATGCGGTCCTGCTGCTCGATCTTCTCGTAGTCCTTCGGGTCAGCGAAGGTCAACGCCAAGATCCCCTGCTTCTTTAAATTGGTCTCGTGAATGCGGGCAAAGCTCTTCGTAATGACGACGCGCACGTTGAGGAACCGCGGTGACATGGCGGCATGCTCCCGGCTGCTGCCTTCGCCGTAGTTCTCATCGCCGACGACAATCGACCCGATGCCCTTGGTCTTGTACCGGCGGGCGATCTGCGCCATGGTAAGCCCCGCTTCGCCCGTCAAGACATCCGTGCCCTTGCCGGGCTCGGAAGAAAATACATTGTTCGCACCCAGGAACATATTGTCGCTGATCTTGTCCAAATGGCCGCGGAACTTGAGCCAGGGTCCTGCCGGAGAAATGTGATCGGTCGTCGTCTTGCCTTTGGTCTTGATTAACAGCGGGAGTTTCTCGAAATCCTTGCCGTCCCAGCGCGGAAATGGCTGCAGCAACTGCAACCGCTCGCTGGTCGGCGGAACTTCTACGGTCAAGCCCTCCCCGCTGGCAGCCGGCGCAACAAACCCTTCCTCACCCTTCGCGAAACCCTTGGCCGGAAGCTCTTCACCCTGCGGCGGCTGGAACTTGAATTCCTTGCCATCCGCGCCCTTGAGCATCTGATTAATAGGATCAAAGGTCAAATCACCGGAGATGGCATAGGCAGTCACAATTTCCGGGCTCGCGAGGAATGAGAGTGTTTCATTGATGCCGTCGTTACGGCCAGGGAAATTGCGGTTGAAGGAACTGACGATCGAATCCGCTTTCCCCTTTACGCCATCGGCCCGCTTCCACTGCCCGATGCAGGGGCCACAGGAGTTGGACAACACCGTGCCGCCTAACTTTTCAAACGTCTCCAAGAACCCGTCGCGCTTCATCGTATGATAAATGCGCTCGGAGCCCGGCGACACGAGGAACGGGGCCTTCGCTTTGAGCCCGGCCTTCAACCCTTGCTGTGCGATATGGGCCGAACGGCTGATGTCTTCATAGGATGAATTGGTGCAGCTTCCGATGAGCGCCGCCTTGAGCTCGACTGGATATCCCTTCTCCCTGGCCTCCGCCGCCATTTTTGAAATCGGCCTGGCGAGATCCGGCGTATGGGGCCCGACAACATGGGGCTCGAGCGTCGACAAATCGACTTCGACGATCTGGTCGTAGTACTTCTCAGGCGACTGAGAGACCTCGGAATCCGCCACAAGCAACGACTTGTTGGCGATCGCAAGATTGGCCAGATCGGCCCGATCCGTGATGTTCAGATAGACGACCATCTTCTGATCGAAGGGAAATACCGATGTCGTGGCGCCCAACTCCGCGCCCATGTTGCAGATCGTCCCCTTACCGGTCGCGCTGATGGTTTCCGCACCCGGCCCAAAGTATTCGACGATCTTATTTGTTCCGCCCTTCACCGTGAGCAAGCCGCAGAGGTATAGAATCACGTCCTTCGGCGAGGTCCAGCCGCTCAACTTACCTGTCAGGCGAATGCCGATCAGTTTCGGGTGGAGTACTTCCCAGGGCAGGCCGGCCATCACTTCGCCGGCATCGGCGCCACCGACACCGATGGCTAACATCCCAAGGCCTCCACCATTGGGCGTATGCGAGTCGGTTCCAATGATCAAGCCGCCGGGAAATGCGTAATTTTCCAGCACGACTTGATGAATGATCCCGGCACCCGGCTTCCAGAACCCAATACCGTACTTCTTGGCTGCCGAGGCGAGAAAATTATAGACCTCCTTGTTCTCGTCCACCGCACGAAGCAGGTCCTTCTCGGAACCCATCTCAGCACGGATCAAGTGGTCGCAATGGATGGTGCTCGGCACGGCCACTTGCTTCTTGTTGGCCTGCATGAACTGCAACATGGCCATTTGGGCTGTTGCGTCTTGCATCGCAACACGATCAGGACGCAGAGCCAACATCGCCTTGCCGCGCTCCCAGGTTTGGGTGTCGAAATTGTCGGCGTGTGAAACCAGCACCTTCTCCGCCAGTGTCAGACCACGACCGAATTTCTTTCTGGCCTTGGCAAAAACGTCCGGCATTATCGCATAGA
The DNA here is from genome assembly GCA_005887945.1 of Nitrospirota bacterium. GTDB lineage: Bacteria > Nitrospirota > Nitrospiria > Nitrospirales > Nitrospiraceae > Palsa-1315. The sequence goes on along the minus strand of VBOL01000033.1, from coordinate 4,812 downwards.
GTTTCTTGGCAAGATCCATCGACATGGTGACCTCAATTAAAAATTGTCGTTACTTCAACGGCGGAACTTCCCGCCTTTTTGGCGCCGCGTAGTTGACAAGGTAATCGAACAGCCGGATCAAGCGGCTATCCTGACGCTTCTGGTCCACCCAATGCCCGATCAATCCGATCGTGCGTGAGAGAATGAAGAAGCCGTTCAAGCTGTCAACCGGGAACCCGATATCGACGAGTACCGCTGCCATCGTTCCGTCTACGTTCAGAATCAGATTGTCCTTCTTCACCGAGGTGATCTGTTCCACTTCGAGCGCAAAGTCCAGGCAGGGGGTCTTGATGTTCAAACTCTTGACGTACCCGACCAACTCCTTCACTCGCTTGTCCGGATTGCGCAGGCTCTTGACGCGATGACCGATTCCCGGTACCGGCCCGACGTTCTTCTTCATATAGGTGAGGAACTCGTCGACCGACATCTTGTTGTCGACCGCATGCTTGAAGTAACGCCCGGCATCGGTCACGGCGCCGCCGAAGCGAGGGCCGATCATGATTAATCCGGCTGCAACCGACTGGGACAGGCCGATCCCTGCGCAGGCCGCAATGATCGTCCCCATGGCTCCGCTGACGCAGGGGCCATGGTCGGCGGAGAGCATCATGATGCGCTTGACGATCTCGGCTTCCTGCTTCGAGATGAGTCGCTTGTCCCAGAGTAGGCCCACAACATGGGGAATCTCGTAGCCTTTGTTGATGAGTTCGGAAGCGGGGTACCCATCGTAGCAGGGTTCGTCGCCGCGGTCATCGCTGATCGTGGTGCGGATCAGCGGGGGAACCATGACTTCGTCCGCTTTTATCGCCTCTTCGATACTCTTCGGCAGCTTCGGCAGCACAGCCAGTTCAACCGGTTCCTTGACCAGGCCGGATTTCAACAGCTCTTGATAGATCTCCTTGATGGCGGGGCCCAAGGCACCGAATGTCGCCGGCACGATCGAGCCGGCCTTCTTGAGGGCATCGGACTTGAAACGGGCCGATCCTTCGCCCTTCAGACCTTCCTTGGCGCCTGCGTGACCGAACTTCATGCCCTTCGGCAAACTTTCCTGGCAGAAGCCGGAGACGACGGCAATCAACTTCACACGCCGCGTCTTTGCGCCATACCACTCGGCTGCCCGCTCTTCGAGATCGCCGCCCATTTCGCCGACGATGACGACCGCTTTTGTTTGCGGATCGTTCTCGAACATCTCGAGATAGCTGACGTAGTCGGTTCCCGGATAGGCATCGCCGCCGATCCCGATCGCCGTCGTAATGCCGTCGGCAAATTGCGAGCAGATCCAGATAATCTCGTTGGAGAGGCCGCCTGACTTGGTGATGACGCCGAATGAGCCTTCGCGATAGAGCTTGGAAAGGACAAGGTTATCAAAGGCGCCGCCGATGACACCCAACCGGCAAGAGCCGGCTGAGACAATGCCGATCGACGAAGGGCCATTAAAGACCTTCCCGAGCTTGGTCGCATGACGGCCTAGGATCTTGGCATCTTTTTCAGGCACACCCTCGGTGATCATGGAGACCAGCTTGATGTGCGGGTCGTCCAAGGCTTCCATCCCGCCCCTCATTGCCCGGTCTGCGCCAATGTAGACGAGACTGGTGTTGATCTGGGGATGGTGTTTCGTGGCTTCGGCGACAGTCTTATAGATGGGAATAGCCAGCAAGCCACTGCCGTAGGGAATTTCGTTTGTCTTGCCGGCATCAGGCGGATAGACGAAGGCCATGACATTCAGCGAGCGTTTTATCAAGTAGCAAAACTCGGCCATTCGGCGCGCGGCATTCACGCCTGCGACCCCACCCTGAATGACCACATAGGTATCTTTGTTTGCCAGGATACTCATCGGGATCTCCCCTTTTCGAAACGAGGAACGCGGAACGATGAACTCAGAATGGAAGCGACTCCCCCATACATCGTTCAACCTTCATCGAATATCACGTGTTTTGAAGCGCCTTATCGACGATATCGGTGAGCGGTGTGTTGCGGTCAAAGACGTTGATGTCGAACCCTTCGTCCTTGAGCGCGCGCATCGCATCGAGCCCTTCCTTCTCACGCGGGCCACCGCGGCGCACCCAGATCTTGACGCCCTTGAGCTTGCCCTCGGACTTCGCCTTGCGGAATCCATTGATGATGCCGCCGAACGTCTTCTTTACGTCGGTAAAATTGGCAATCGCGCCGCCGACGATGATGTTCTTGATCCCAGGCAACGAGCACACCTTATCCGTCAACACTTCGACCGCCCAGTCTGGTGGATCGCCAGAATATTCGGCGTAATTGGCCAACTTGCCACCGCGTGCGACGACCGCATCGGAATAATAGATGCTGGCGCCGCCGCCGGCTGGAAGCATGGCTGTGTCCCCGCCTGGAATTTCGATAAATTTGACCGAGCCTTTGATCTTTGAATCGACCGCCATGATTTCCATTTCGTGCTTGGAATACGCACGGCCGAATTCTGCGGCAAAGGCAAAGTTCCAATCGGGGTGCCGGAACTTGGCGTCGCCATCGAGCAGCGTCACCGCATCCAACGCGATCAGTTCACTGTCTTGCTCGCGCAGGACCACAGGGTTCACTTCCAAATAGTGGGCATCTTCGCTGTCAAAGCAGGTAAACATCTTGCCGGCGAAATCAGTCATTTTCTTCAAAAGCGAACCGGTGAAGCCCGCATCCTTGGCCAGCCTCTCGAGCGCGTCCGCCGAGGGCTGCTGCCCGACTTCCAATGCCAGGCGATTCACACGTTCCCAATTCGATTCGACTTCAATGCCGCCGCAGTTGGCGACCAGAATGTCCGTCCCTGTACGGGTGGATTTCACCGCACAATAATATTCTTCCTTATGCGGAATCATTTCAGATACGATCACTTGCGCGACGGTGATGCTACCCACGTGGCGACCGATCATCTCCTTGGTCGCTGCTTCTGCTCCTTTGAGGTCCAGATCGACCTTCACCAAGCCGAGCTTGAATCGAGAGCCGAGGGCTTCATGAGCCTTGACCACCAACTTGGATTTCTTGAGCCATTCATTGGCTTGGCCGAGCTTCGCCAATTCGTCAACCGAGGTGACGACGACATAGTTGGGGACCGTGAGGCCCCACTTCTTCATCAGCCCCATCCCGGGACCTTCGAGCACCTTCGCCATGGCGTCACTCCATCAGAATGGTGAGAAATAATTATAAAGGAGGAGGATTCTAACGAAATCGGTTGGGGGACTCAATACGTCAGAGGGACTAACCGAAGATGGCTCAAAGGGCCTAGCGGCGATGATGGCGGGCTGACCATAGTCAAGTGCTTGAAACTGTGGGATAATCACGATCTTTCATGACAGATCATCTCATGTGCATGCGGCAAGAATTATCCTGGAAGACGGTTGGATTGGCAGGCGGGACAAAAAAACGAGCTGCGTTCACTTAGGAGACGGCGAATCATCCGTCCGCAGCGGTTGGGACAGGGTTGACCTTCTTTGCCATAGACGAGATGGCGGCGCTTGTATCGACCTTCTGTGCCATCCGGTGCATAGAAATCCTTGACGCTTGATCCGCCACAGGAAATCGCCTCTCGAAGCACCGATTGCATGGTGCCATGGAGCGTGATAATCGTGGCTCCGCGCAGCCGATTCACCTCACGGTTCGGATGGAGCCTGGCACGAAAGAGAATTTCGTTCGCGTAAATATTCCCAATCCCTGCGATCACTTGTTGATGCATCAACAGGGGCTTCAGGCGTCCACGCCTGTCTTGCATGAGACGTACGAACTCATCGCCCTGCACCGTGAGGGGATCGACCCCAAAGCGACGAGCGCGGTAGCGGTCAAGCCCTGCCCCATCCAGCAAGGAAAGCCGTCCGAAACGGCGAGGGTTCCAATAGCGCAGTTCTGACTCACGGCCCCCCGTGAACGACATGCGGACATGCACGTGCTGCGGATATTTCGTCTGCGTCGCGCGAAAGAGAAGGAGACCTGTCATGCCAAGCTCCGCAACGACATATCTGAGTTCGCCATTTTTTTTAAACCCCAGGGCGACGCTCTTGCCGTATCGCTCCACACCTTCCAGCACCGCGCCGTGATACCACGAGAGCGAGGGCAACCCTTCCCGAACAATATCCGCCCGTCCAACCCGACACTCGTTGAGCTGCGCGCCGAGGAGATGAACCCGTAGCTGCCGAGCAACGACTTCGGCTTCTGGCAATTCCGGCATCGAGAGAGGTCCTCAGTGAAGGGGTCGCATCTGTGCTATATGATTGGGGATTAGGCCATGAACGGCACAGGAAAGGCAATGTGTGTGAAGAGCCGCTGCGGGAAAGCGTGCTTTCTATACTGTGGTTACGCGCCAGAGGTTAGCCCGCATTACTCACGAAGGCTTCTACTGCAACCGCCGACACGCCGCTGCGACAAGCCTGACGGCGGGCGGGCTCGCCGCTTAGTCGGTCAACATACTGTTTCAAGTATGCCTCCCTTCCTCGCGGCTCCGCGCGTCCGTCTCGCTTGGCGTCTCGGCGGTTTCGTCAAGAACCCTCGTGAATAATGCGGGCTGGGCGTGAAGCGAGGTTCTTCTTGACCTTCCGCGAGCTTCGCGAAGAAGGCGAACCTGGGTGATGGCTTCTTCGAGCTTTGGAAGGGGCATGGCACCGGGTCGGCGCCTCATGACCAACTTCAGGACCTCAGCATACGTCATCTCTTGGACACAGCAGAGATAGGCCATCACGACCGACACCGATCGGCCCATGCCGGCGCGGCAACAGACCATGACCCGATTGTCTGAAATATGCTGTTCAACCCAGCTCACAGCTTGGTCCA
>VBOL01000235.1 GCA_005887945.1 Nitrospirota bacterium | reverse complement strand
TCCAACCAGGGGGCCATCAGATCTTCGTTCAGCGGGGCTCGATTCAGACGGGCCTCAATGTGAAATCCCGTCTCGTTGCCGACGATCCCGATGATGGCGGAGGCATCCTCCCCATCTGGAAGTAGTTCCTGTGTTTGAAACTCACAGAGGGTGCTGTAGAGGCGGCCATCAGGATCGATCGCAGATCGAATCTCCGGCAAGTCGTCGAGCGGACAATGCACCGAACAGCGATAGACGGAGCGGGCGGTGGGTTCAATCGCTTGAAAGTCACCGAGCGCGTCCTCTGAGAAGCCCGTCAGGTAGGCCCGGACGCCGGTTGGTTCCGGTGCAGAGGTCGCGGCCAATTTACTGGCCGGCACCAGGAACTCGTAGGCGTCTGCCGTGTTGTATTCAAACTGACAGGGCCCAAAGGCATCGGGCCAGGAGCAGAAGAAGGGCACGGAGGGATCGACCGGACGCAACACCAGCTGCTGCTTCTCAACCAATGTTTCGATGGGAAGCTCCAACAACGTGATCGCTTCGAGAAACGCCGTGCGCCGTTCCTCCAGCCACTGCGCCCGCTCGGCATCGCCGCGCGTCTCGCCGGGGGTGATGACCTCTTTCGTTTGGAGCCGGATACGGATAAACGAATGGGCATGGCGAAATCCCAGCCAGAGCATGCTGCGGGGGTCGTGCAGCTGTAACGGATCGCGAATGCGCCAGGGATGGCTGATCGAGCAGTAGGTGCCCACATCCTGATAGCGCTGGTAAACAGTGTGGTAGGCCCCGGCCAGGAGAAAAAAATCGCCCCGCCACCCCTCTCGGACGTGGATCAGGGTCACATCTTCCGTGGACCACGCGTCCAGCTGGTCGAAATCCTCAGGAGACTCGACCGTCCATTCTTCGACATAACAGATGACGTCCTTCGCAGGCACCGCCGGCTTCAACCCTAACGCAGCCAGCCGTTCGCCCACAACAAGCACCTGACCGAAGGTCAGCGGGGTCGTCGTTTCCCAACGACGTTCACGCACGGTGGGTCATCTCTTCCCCCGACCCATCAACGTATCGGTCGCAACGACTTCTGCTCGATCGTCGTATCAGCGAGGTACCGATCGATACCGTCCTTCAGGGTCGCCGCCAGTAACTGTTGCACATCGTCTTCGCAAAACCAGACCACGGTATCACGTTGTGCTCCCTCGACACCTCTGATCGTCGAGCTCTGGTCGCCAACGTTCTTCGCGGTGATCACCATCTTGCTGCTCGTGGTCACCACCGTCGAGAAGAGTCGGCTCTTGGCGTTGGCTGAAAAATCGAGCAGCTGCCCGCTGATGAGAATGTCGGCATCGTTCAGATTCGTCACAGCCCTGCTGGAAGCCACTCGCACCGTCCAGGCCCGATCCTTCCATCCGCGCGTTTTCAGACGATCTGCGAGGGCCTGGGTAATCACGTCGCCTAGCCGCTCCCCGGCTACATCGAAATAGGTCACCCCGCCCCACAAATGGGTCCGCAGACCGAGCCGATTCTTCTCCAGTCGCCGATCCTCGAAGGTTTCGATGACGATCCTGACTGGTTCCGGCTCCATGTATTGCGCCGCCGCTTGTTTCTGCTGAAGATCCAGATAGAACGTTTTCCCGGTACCCCCGCAGCCCGCTCCCATCAACAGACTTGCCGTGAGCACGATACCGACGCCCAGTCGCCCCCTTGTCTGTTTCACAATATCATCCTCCATGCGATTGCCGCTCCATCGTTGAAGCGGGTCCAGTTTACCCAAGTTGGCGATCAGAGACAAATACCGAGGCTGGCAGGATGCTGAAAAAGTCCGCCAGCCGGTCTTGTTCATTTGGTCTATTCGGTCTGTCTGGTTTGTTTGGTTGCATAAGACTTACCCGATGGACCAGACAGACCGGGCTTGTGCCAGACGTGCCGACCATTGACTTTCAGGCGTACCAACACAGTTTTTACCCGCAGGCTGCTATCGGGTGACGATCGGTAGGATGGCCCGAAAGGTCTCGCGGCTGAATTCCGGCATCTGACCCGACTGAATCCGCGGATTGGTGAACGGCAGGAAACGGACGATCTTCAAAAAGGACCGTTCCCCCACCACGGCGGCAATCTGCGCCTTGCGATCGTGGGTGATCGGCAACGTATACCCCTCGCCGCGTTTCCATTCCCACAACGTCGGCGCCAACGAAAGTTCCAGCCCCTGCCCGGCGAGCTGATGAAACCGGTCCACGATCCGTGCCTTGTGCTGCTTGATCCCCTCCCCCTCCAACATCAAGGCGCACACGAGGTGGTGCCCCCACCAAAAGAGCGTCCGAAAGGCAAAAGTGTTCGAGTCGTGAAAGTGTTTCGGAAAGTCCAGATATTGGTAGGGAAAGAATTCGAGATTCTCTCCCTTCACAAAGTGATAGTTGGTGGGATCGAAATCAGACGGGGTCGCAAGTGAAGCCGGCCCAATCTCCTCTTTCAACGCCGCATGCGTGGCCGAGAGCAAGTGGCGCACCTTGGCCATGATCTGCACCTTGGCGAGAAAGAAGTGCTGATCGGCCATCAAGGCCGCTTCTTCGTCTGTAAACTGTGATGACATGGTCATCAATCGGCTGGACGACCGGCGCGAAGAGCGCCGGCTATTTCTGGTGCGTTTCGAACTGGGAGACCGTCAGGTCGTACTGCGCACGACATTCCGCACAGCGGACCCACACCGCATCTTGAAACACATCCATCTCCCGAACCGACAGGGCGGGAGCATGGCTGCCCAAACAGGTCTTGAGCGCCGCGAGCCCATCCGACTGCGCAGGATCCGGTTTAGGCACGGAGGAATCCACAGCCGATGCCTGCCTGGTGACCGCGCCGGTAATCACCCGATGAACCATGCGGCAGGAACTGCAAGTCAGCACCACAATACGCTCCGGCTCGACGCGCTTGACCGTCAGACAGAGGGGATGCACTGACCAACATTGTTGGAGAAAGGCTCCGCTACGGATAATCTCTGCCATCGAACGTCCTCACACAGAAGCAGGCTGAGAAAAAACAAATTCAACACGCCAGAACTTCAACCGACCGTACGTGTGACACAACAGGAAAACACTCCTGCAGGATAGCCGAGCGAGATTGGGGGGACGAGCGAGACGAGCTAGAAGTCCAATCTGTCCACGTCGCGCCATTCTCGCCTGTTTCGCGCTTCACGCGCCACACTCTGTGGCGCTGGCGGACTGTTTCAGCATCCTGCTAGAGCGCCCAAAGAGCCAGCATCACCAACACGCCAATCACATAGGGGAGCACACAAGAATAGAGCACTGCCGACCACGCACGGTCCGGCGCCGCGTTGCGCGACAGTTGCTCCTTGAAGACGAATTCACGGGCGAGAATCAACACAGTGACCGTCAGCGCCAACGTTCGACTTGTCCGCGGCCAGGTGTAGGCGCCGCTGATGATGAAGTTCGCTGTGAAAAATCCACTGAAGAGGAGAATCAGCGGCGCCAGGACGAACCGGACTGCGTCGGAAAAAACGGTATGCCAGCCCGGACGGGCTTCCACTGGGCTCGATTGTGAATTGGGAGTCACGACCCGACAGCCACCGGAGTCGCTGCCTTCGGCGAAGGTGAAGGGGCGCCCTCTTGGGCCGCACGACAGGTCTTGCACACGCGGGGGCGGGCTTTCAAGAACGAGACTTTGCCGCTGGCCAGGCAGCTGTAATGGACAAACTCGTCGCACAAGGCGCAGCGAGACCAGCCGCCGGTGAAAAGTGTCTTGTTGCGGTAGAGCCCTTCCTTGCAGACCTTGCAGTTTCGGGGCTCAATCCCCAATAGCATCGGCTCCCACTTCCCACCGCCTCTTCTAATACTCATGCCGCGGAGTATAGCGAAGGCGCGAGGCGCGAGGCAAGGGGCGAAATCTATGGGGGCAGTTGGTCAGCTGCTACCGTTGGCGCGGACGCAATGGGTTCCCGTTCTTCACGGCACGACGCCGGTGACCAATAGGACAGAAAGGAAGCTGCCCTTGGTGCGACTGCATACCCACCCCTCTGCCTTTCAAAAACTACTAATGACCTGATTTTTTTCCTGCGCTATTCCTTGTTGTGAGGCTGGAAAGTACACACAGGAACTAGGTGGCCAGCGTCGACAATATGGAAGGTAGTGCCGATAGGGGGTGAATCTTCAGCTCTTTCTTCAGCGTAATCCCCTGTGACGATGTAAATACGTGAAGCCGTTTGTGTGATCCAAACAGAGTCATGCCGCTTCAAGTCAATGTGATACTTGTACTCCATCGCAAAAATTGGGTCTAGCCCAGTATAGAGATTGGACGTAACCTCTTCAATTACATCTTTCCCTTCAGATCCTCGGAATAGAGACTCACTTTGAGAACGTGCCAAACTGTATGTTCTACGAAAGACACGCTGCAACGGTTCAGTGCTATCAAACTTTATTTTGGCTGTAGAAACTTTATCCGAGAGCTGCTCCCATTGAGTCGGGATTTCGTTTGGCACTTTTGGGAAATCAGAATTTGTGGTAGGGCACTTGTGCTCTGATGATTGGAAATTCTGCACCCAACTTCGAGGTGATGTGGCCAAGGCAGTCTAGTTGTCATCTATGACAACTAGACTAAGTACCACAAGCAGACTGCTACAAATTCTCGTCATGGCTATTCTCGCTTGAGTCGGGACATCGGAACCTACCGTGATTGACCAAGGACCTATGAGATAAATTGGATGCACCGCACCGGCAGATGCACCTTCAATCTTCAAATGGACCAAACTCCTTCCTCTGTTTGACACCCCCCAAGGCCGTTTGCTACTCTCGGCGCGGATTGGCGCCTATCCCCAACAAGCCGAGCCCCCATGAACATCAAGGGCTACCTCGAACAGAAGCGAGACGGCGTGGATCGGTTTCTCGATTTCGTCATGCCCAGCGCCACAACGGCGCCCGCCATGCTCCACGAAAGCATGCGGTACAGTCTCATGGCGGGCGGGAAGCGAGTCCGCCCGATCCTGGCCATTGCCGCGGCAGAAGCGGTGGGGCAGCCCGCGCCAGGATTGATGCCGATCGCCTGCTCGCTGGAACTGATCCACACCTACTCATTGATTCACGACGACCTGCCCGCGATGGACAACGACGACTTCCGGCGCGGAAAGCCGACGAATCACAAGGTCTACGGCGACGCGATGGCGATTCTGGCTGGCGACGCGTTGCTGACGATAGCGTTCGATCTCTGCAGCCGTCCGGATCTGATGAAGGGCTGCGACCCGGCTCGCCAAGTGCGGCTGATTCAAGAACTGGCCTACGGCTCAGGGAACATGGGAATGGTGGGCGGTCAGGTGTTCGATATCCAGGCTGAAAATAAAGACATCGATCTCCCGACGCTCCAGAGCATCCACAAGCATAAAACCGGCATGTTGATTCGCGCAGCGGTGCGGATGGGCGCCATTGCCGCCGACGCAGAGGATCGCGAACTGGACGACCTCACAAGTTACGCCGAGGATGTCGGACTGGCCTTTCAGATCGCGGACGATGTGCTCAATGTGACGGGAACGCGCGAGGAACTAGGCAAGAATCCCAACACCGACGCGGAACGCGGAAAGAAAACCTACCCGACGTTCTACGGGGCCGAGGGAGCCAGAAAACTGGCGGACGACTGCGTGGCCCACGCAATCGCGCGCCTCTCCTCGTTCGGTCCGGCCGCCGACCCGCTCCGCGAACTGGCCCGCTACATCACGTCGCGGAAGAACTAACAGGTTAGGGGTGAGGCGTAAGGGGTGAGAAGCGACACCCTGATGAAAGCACTATTCGACGTGAGCTTCACTCAACCCCTTACCCCTTACCCCTCACGCCTTACTCGCCCATGAAAGCTCTCGTCACTGGCGCAACCGGATTCGTCGGCGGCGCAGTGGTACGAGCGCTCGTCAACCGCGGCATCGACGTCCGCGTCCTGGCCCGCGCCGGAGCCGACCTCCAAAATATTCAGAGTCTGACCGTCGAGCGGGTCGAAGGCGATCTGCGCGATCAGGCCTCGTTGCGCAATGCGCTCCACGGCTGCCGACAGCTCTACCATGTGGCGGCGCACTATGCGCTCTGGGCCAAAGATCCGGCGATCTTTTACGACGTCAACGTCACCGGCACGAAGAATCTGCTGGAAGCGGCCCGCGAGGTCGACACCGAACGGATCGTCTACTGCAGCACCATCGGCGCGATCGGCCTTCCGCCCGGCGGAGGACTCGGCACAGAAGAGACGCCCGTCTCGCTCGAACAGATGGCCGGCCACTACAAACGGTCAAAGTACCTGGCCGAGCAAGAGGTCTTAAAACTCGCGAAGGCAGGGCTGCCGGTCGTCATCGTGAATCCGAGTGCCCCGGTCGGCACAGGCGACGTGAAACCGACCCCAACGGGGCAGGTCATCGTGGACTACATAAAAGGCCGCATGCCGGCCTATATCGAAACCGGGATGAATATCGTGGACGTTGATGACGTGGCCGCCGGCCATCTGCTCGCGATGCAGAAGGGTCGGATAGGCGAGCGATACATTCTGGGCAACAAGAACTTGATGCTGCGTGAGGTGTTTGAGATCTTGAGCCGCCTGACCGGCGTGAAGGCTCCCTCGATCAAGTTGCCCAGATTGGCCATCCTCCCGTTAGCCTATGCCAATCAATGGATCGCGAATCTCACGGGCCATCCGCCACGCATCCCACTTGAAGGGGTCAAGATGGCCAAATACAAGATGCACTACGACTGCCGTAAAGCGATCAGCGAGCTCGGCATCCCGCAAACACCGCCAGAGGTTGCGTTGGAGAAAGCCGTGAGGTGGTTCCGCTCTCACGGTTACGCATAACCGTGAATGTTGAGTGTTGAATGATACATGTTCAATGTCCGGCTCTCTAAAAACTGTAGAATTCAACATTAACCATTGATGGACAGTCTTACCCTTTTTGCAAAAACCATTCTCTTCCGCCCTTACGTCTTCGTCTTTCTGGCCGCGTTCTTGTTCGCCGCGATCAAGCTGATCGGCTGGCCCAGGACCTGGCGGTTCTGGCTGATTAGCTGGGCCACGGCCTTTGTCTGTGAATTTTCCTCTACCCGAAACGGCATTCCCTTCGGGTGGTACCACTATAATGGCTCGACCGTGGGCCAGGAGTTATACTTCTCCAACGTCCCGTTCATGGACTCGATCTCGTTCAGTTTTCTTCTCTACGCCGCCTACTGCGTCGCGCTCTGTCTCGTTCTTCCAATCAGGCCGGCCCCTGCTTCCACTCACCCAATGCTCAAACCGCTACATCTTGATGTGGACGCACGAACGAGTTGGTCCGTGTTCTTACTGACCGCGTTCTTGTTTGCCTTCCTCGACATGGTGATTGATCCCGTGGCTCTCCGCGGCGACCGCTGGTTCTTGGGGAAGATTTATTACTACCCCGATCCAGGCCTTCACTTCGGCGTGCCCCTTGCGAATTATGTCGGTTGGGCCGTCGTCGGGCTCATCTCCCTCGCCATCTATTTTCCGCTCGAACGACGACTCCCTGCGCTCTCGCCGCCTCCGTCGGTCACGCCTCGCCTCCTGCTGGGCGTCGGTCTCTACTATGGCGTCCTGTACTTTAATCTCAGCGTGACCTTTTGGATCGGTGAATCATTTATGGGGATGAGCGGGCTGCTGATGCATCTCCCTGTCATCGCGCTGCTGATGCTTCGCCTTGCAGGACCGCGTGGCGTCTCTCCGTCTAGCCCGCATTATTCATGACGGTTCGTCGCGGAATCGCGCAGTCGCCAAGCGAGACAGGCGCGCGGAGGCCAGGGGACTGGCTCCGCCGTCTGCGGCGGTGCCTGTCCCGCCCTCAGAACGGGGACAGGCGCCAGGAAGAAGGGCGCCAGTCCCCAACAGTATGTTGACCGACCGAACGGCGAGCCCGCCTGCCTGGATGCCGTGCCGACCGCGTCCAGGTGTGTCGCCACCGCGCTTGCGAGGTCGAGCGCCCTTTGCATGATCGTGGCGCGAAGAGAGAATACCGCATGAGATTCTGACTTCTGCCTCCGCGATTGAAGCAGAAGCGCTCATGAATAATGCGGGCTAGATAACCCGGTGGCAATCAGACAGAAGACTTTGTATAGTGAGCGGCAGTCGCCATGCGAACGAAACTGATCGTCTTCATCACCGTGGTGGGCCTCGGGATTGTCGGTGTCTTCGGGTGGTTGGGGTATCAATTATTCACGACCGGCTTTAGCGCCAAAACCGAGCCGCATGCCCTGGAGGTCTGGATGGCGCGGCAAATCCGTCATCTGGCCATCCCGATCGAGAAGCGAAATGCGCAGAATCCCATCCCGCTGAGCCCCGACGTGATGAAAGAGTCGCTGGCGCATTTTGCCGATCACTGCGCCACCTGTCATGCCAACGACGGCAGCGGCCAGACACCTATCGGCAAGAACGTGTACCCGAAGGCGCCCGACTTACGATTGGCCGACACCCAGTCGATGTCGGACGGTGAGATTTTCTGGACCATTCACCACGGCATTCGCTTCACCGCAATGCCGGCCTGGGGAGAGGGTGACCCAGCGCAGGACAAGGGCAGCTGGAAGCTGGTCCACTTCATTCGCCATCTCCCACAACTGACGCCGGAAGAACTCGACCGGATGAAGGCGCTCAATCCCAAGACGAAGAAAGACCTGGAAGAAGAAGCCGCCTTCGGCCAGTTCCTGCAGGGAGACGATGCGGCGGCAGCGCGAACCGATAGCGGCCATCATCACTGATTCATCGACGGCGGTAATAGGCGAGAGGATCTACCATGTGGTTACGTCTGATTGTGACTCTCACGTGCCTTTTCATTTCGACGCCAAGCTTCGCCCACGGCACTGACCAACATGTGCTCGGCACGATTATGGCCATTACCGGAACCCATGTCGAAGTCAAAACGCCCAAAGGCCAGTCGGTAAACGTGCAGGTCAATAAAAAGACCAGGTACAAGGACGAGAGCAATCCGAAAGGCGCCAACGTGCCCAAGGTGGGCGATCGTGTCATCATCAAGGCCACAAAGGACGACAAAGTGTTGCTCGCCACCGAAATTCATTTTTCCGCGGCCAAGCGCGTACCGGTCCCCATGCAGCCGGTTCCGGTTCAGTAGGGTGATCGATGCCGACGTTTCACGTCACACGGGAGCTCAACAACTATTTTTTTAGTGGCGGGTTTCGCGCGGCGGTCATTCGAGTCCTGATCACGGGCATCGCGGTATTTCTGGCGGTCATGATCGTGCCCGGCCTTGAAGTCGACTCGCTCCGCGCCGGACTCGCCGTGGTCCTGGTGCTCACATTTCTGAACCTCTTGGTCCGGCCCATTCTCTTTGTGCTGACCCTTCCCTTGATCGTCCTCTCGTTGGGGCTCTTTCTCATTGTGGTAAACGCACTCCTTCTGGAACTCACCGCATACCTGGTCAGAGGATTCTCGGTCACGGGGTTCTGGCCGGCAGTCGGCGGCGCAGTCGTGATCAGTCTGGTCACCATGATCCTCAACGCATGGACCGCCGACCACCGCCCAACGGAACGTCGCGCGTCCCCCCAACGCCCTCCCAAGATTATCAATCCCGACGAATAACGGGACCTATTCCTTTTCATTGAATTGCTCGTCGTGCGTTGTTACAATGCCGCGCGCCTGGCTACCTTGACCCGGACTATTCATGAATACCTGCTACGTCGTCCGATCCTCTCGCCCAGCGGGGCTGTTCTCGTTCGGCCTCCTCGACGGACTGCAAATACGCCTGCGTCGGCCTTACGTGCGAGAAGCCCCGGCGGGCTTCGGTCTCGGATGCCTCGCGACGGCATTCATGAATAATCCGGGTTAACTCACGAATGG
>VBOL01000233.1 GCA_005887945.1 Nitrospirota bacterium | reverse complement strand
TAATGTCGGGCAAGATCCACATATCAGAAGACTGGCCGCGGGCCGTCGTCAAGCCCAATCGTACGTTCATAAACATAGGCAGCCCGAGTTCGGTGTTCACACGTCTCAGCTCGAAAGTGAACGGGACGCCGATGTTCACCTCGGGCCCGCTGGAGCTCGGTGGGGACTACGAGTATGTGATCAAGATGAGGGGCCGGATACCTGGTCATCACCACATCCACCCGATGTTGGCCGTTAATGGGGCTGGCCCTATTGCCGGACCGGGGGCCTACATGACTATAGGAGGCAATTATAAAGATTTTACGAACCCGGTGAAACTGCTGGTGGGAGGGACCGTCGATACGGAGACCGTAGGCCTGGGAGCCGGACTCTTCTGGCATGCCCTATGGGGTGGTATGGGGTTCGCCTGGATAGCCTGGTTTGCGATCAGACCAATGTTCCTCATTCGAGCCAGGGTGCTGGCGCAAGAGGGGGGGGACGCACTGCTGAATGACCCAGTCGACCGCATAGTGGCGTATGGCGTTCTAGTGGCGTGCTTTGTTTTGATAGCGATAGCGTTCTTCACGACGGACGCCATGTACGCTTACACCATCCCTCTCCAGGCGGGTGAACCAAAGATCAAAGCGACTCATTTGAAGTCGGACCTCACGATGAAGGTACTCGCCGCGGACTACGACGTTCCTGGTCGCGCCCTGCGCATGACCCTACAGGTCACCAACAGCGGTGAGCAGCCCCTTAGGATCGGAGAGTTCACGACGGCAGGCATCAGGTTCCTCAACAAGGTCGGCGTGGCCAACAACCTGGACCCGACCTACCCAGCGGAGATTATGGCAGTAGACGGCTTGCATCTTGAAGATGAGTCCCCGATCAACCCAGGCGAAAGCAAAGAAGTCAAGCTCGACTCGAGAGACTCGCTGTGGGAAGTGCAGAGACTGATGGACCTGGTCCACGATCCGGATCAGCGCTTCGGAGGGCTCGTGATGTCTTGGGACGAATCCGGCAATCGCCACATCAACAGTATAGCCGGTAACATCATCCCGGTCTTTACGAGGGCCGCGGCAAGCTAAGGGTTTACGCACGTGCAAGCGTGACGCCGATCCGCCCCCGTCGCGCGACGGGATGGCGGATCGGCTTTTTTTATCGAACGAGATGAATGAAGTAGACCACTCCGTCAAGACACGATGAAGCCAGATTTAAGAGGGTAACCGTGCACACGCAGCGGAACGGCACTACCATGGATTTTTTGTCTTAGCCCTGTTCTGTTCTTGCGCGATATTTTACTCTCTCGCTGAATTTACCAACAATGCTTGCTCCCCCACCGCGTCCTGTCCGATAGACATCATCCGACGTGTTGTAGATCAGTGATGGGTGTGTTCTGTTCTTTCCCTGTTGTCTACCAATGGAACTTCCTTCTGGGCACAAAACACAAAGTATTCCGTCAGCCTTTTATGCCCGTGAGGTTTGTGCTACGCCAGATTCGATCCACAAACACATTATCCAATCACGCGACCATCCGTGGTGATGCGAAACGCTCCCCTACAATCAAACCACCTGGCTTGATTGTTGCGCTCGGTATTGGACAAGGCTCCGATAGCCCAGAGCACTGAGTGGCCGCTCGTGGTTGTACCAGTGGCATCCAGTTTCGAATGATCCGCAGCGTCCCTCAAATGTCTAAAATACATACTGCCAGACACACGCGTCTTTGAGTCCAGAAAGAACCGTTCAATGATGCCGTTCTGCGCGGGCGTAGAGGCATGATGAACCCCTGCTAACCGAGAATCTCGGCATGCCTACAGAAATCGCCGACTCTGAAAGTTCAGGCCATTGTCGCTACGCAACACCAGGGCGACTGTGAATCGGAGCGTGCCGAATCGCGCGCGAGACAGGTAGCCCTAATGGCCCGCTCAGCTGCGTAACGCGAACTCGTAGCCCACGATTTCCTGATCGTGACTGTCCATGACGGCGGCACGATGCGCTCTGCCATCCTGGCCACACGGAATAGGTGTCACGTCCATCGCCCCCCGTTCATGACTCCTGCTCGCCCAACTAACAGACGGAGCCACGGACGCGAGGCCGCGGCGTATACGACCGCTGATAGACCAACCACTGCTTCATGTTGAGCACTCAACGCACCGCGTTGCAATGGACGACGCTCCCTTCTTGCCCGCGGAGATGCGCCTAGCGATGTCGATGGCCGAAGGTCAAGTACTGCGGAATCAACCGGCGCATCGGGTCGGTCCTGAGCGAGTTGCGACCGACGATTGAGCTTCCCGCAAAATTTCGTCTTTCACGGGGGACGTACAATCGAAGTCACAAGGAAAAGGAAGGCGATGAAGATATCGAAATCGCACGGCACATCCGAGCTCAAGGAATTGGCCGTCACGCGAGTTCGGGCGGGGCACTCGGCGAGAGCGGTGGCCATGGAACTGAGGCTGATTGAACAGACGCTACGTAATAGGGGCAAGGTGGCTGCGGCAGGCACTCTCAGCACATCCAGCCGGTCTCCCAAACCGGCTGAATCGGCACTGTACGCCATTCGTACCTAATCAAGTCTAGACATCCGACAGCAGTGCGCCATGCAGGTGCTATTGGAGAAAGACCAACCACGCCGGCTGGTTGCTGACCGGCATCTGGAATGCTGCCCTGCTCGGGCATGATCAGATGTCCGGGTCTTTGTGGTAGGACGCGTTGTCGTACCCTAGCAGTGCGCCCTTCCTTCGGAATTGCCGCGCAATGTCTTCAAGACATCCCCCGTAGGTGTCCGCGTTGAACACCGTGTCACGGTTGTACAGAAACCGCGTCGTGTAGACCTCGATCGCTCCAAAGATCTTGATGCGCTTTCATTGTCCTGTCACCGGAACTTGCGGCCGGCAGCCGATCCGCCACCAGGTCGGGTGGAGGGTCGAGTCTTGCTGAAAGCTGGCCTCCTCGGTAAGGAGGAGACCCCGCTCTTCTGTTTGGGATTTTTTTAAGGGTGGGAGAGGTCGTCGTCGCCAACGCGCCTGGGCGGTGGCGTCGGCGCGAGCCAGGCGACGTCGCGGACATTGAACCGAGAAGCCAATTGCGGCCAGCAACTTCCGGACGTGCCCAGGATGGAACACGACGCCGAACTCGGCCTCGACTGCCTCACCAATCATCGGTGAGGTCCAGAATCCCGAGTCGAGTCCATAGGCCTCGGGGCCGCTTTCAATGATGTCGCCGAGTGCGCTGCGCTTCCGACAAACGTGCCGGTCTTCCCAAGCACTGCCCCTTGAGAAGACCTGCCTCACCATGCCTGTCATAGTTGGCCAGCCACTCAGGCACCTTTGATCGCGGGGCCTGAAGGATCTCCGCGATGCGCACGCTACTACGGCCATCGGCGTTCAGCAATACAGCATGCAGCCTCTTGGCTACGCGATAGGCGCCATCTCTCTCAGCTTCTCTGCGTAGACGCACGAGTCGCTGGTAGGTCTTGGGATCCAACTGGATTGGACCTGGACGCATCGTTCCTTCCGCGGCACCTGTCGGAGAGGAATAGACCACGTTTCTATCAGGATGTCCCTTTATTTAGACGCAGCTGTATATCACACGCACACGAGGCAGTACGATGCTCCAGCGGTGCTGGGGACGGGGTTGTTCTACTGTGAGGGGCAGTTTAAGAAGGTGACGGGCGATGCCGAGATGGCGCAGGTCATCGCCGCGCTCGAGGCCGAGCACGCGGAG
Organism: Nitrospirota bacterium; assembly: GCA_005887945.1. Lineage (GTDB taxonomy): Bacteria > Nitrospirota > Nitrospiria > Nitrospirales > Nitrospiraceae > Palsa-1315. Next base: position 10,767 of record VBOL01000233.1, on the reverse strand, counting down.
CGCAACCGGTTCAGACGAAGAAGGCAGCGTGAGACAACCAGGGGGGGCCTCTCAGAAAACTTTCAACGGACGTATTGCCAACTTCGGTAGCTCCTTCATGCCGTGGAGCTGTCCGCATGATGAACAGCGCTAGTCGTGACTCCTACCCGGACGAGCCAGGATTCGTCAGTCAGACTGCTCAGGGTAAAACTCTTTCTATTCTCTGTTGGAAGGTCCTCGGACTGAGTGAGAGCACCCTCTCTTGCTGTCGCTGCCACAGCGTAGCAAGTTGAAGTGGTCCGGGTCATGGACCGCACCACCTTCGAAGTGCGCTTTCAGCAGTAGGGTGAGGAGGTCCGCCTCAGCAGTCTGCAACCTTCTTGAGCCGTCGATCGAGCGAAAAACGAGTGAGACCGAGATGCTTGGCAGCCAGCGTCTTATTGTAGTTTGCCAGCCGCAAGACTTCATCGATGATGGTCCGCTCAATGTCGGCGAGGGTCTGTTGTCCGAGCTTCATATCGATCCGAAGCATCGAGTCTGTCCCAGTTCCGGAAGCCACAGTCATGTGCGGCGCGTTCTCACGCAACTCAATTGGTAAACAAGTGGGCGTGAGCATCCGTCCCTGGCAAAAGATCAAAGCCCGTTCGAGGATATTCTGAAGTTCGCGAACGTTTCCCGGGTATTGGTATCGCTCTAGCATCGCACGCGCTGCTGGATCAATATCGGGAATTGGTTTGCTGAACTCTTGGGCAAATCGCACAATGGCACGTTGGCAGAGCGGCAGGATGTCTTCGACCCGCTTCCGTAGCGGGGGGATCTCAAATGACACGACATTGAGGCGAAAATAGAGATCCTCCCGAAAGGCTCCACGCCTCACTTCCTTCTTGAGCTCTCGGTTCGTCGCCGTAATCAGACGAAAATTTACTCCAAGATCGTCGGTGGCGCCGAGTCTACGGAAAGAACGCTCCTGAATCACACGCAGCAATTTTGCCTGCATCGACTGATCTAGATCGCCGATCTCATCGAGAAAGAGGGTACCGCCCTCCGCTTTTTCAAGCAGGCCGAGCTTACGTTGATTGGCGCCGGTAAAGGCCCCTCGCTCGAAGCCGAACAATTCACTCTCGAACAATTCATTGGGAATCGCGGTGCAGTTGACACCTATAAACGGCCCCGACGCCCGCGGCCCGTTGTGGTGAATGACGTGCGCCAGGAACTCTTTCCCTGTTCCGGTTTCACCGAGCAGCATCACCGATGATTTGGGACTCTCAGCCACCTCCCGAACTTGTTCGAGCAACTGCTTCATGGCAGGACTGTGGGCTTCCAGATTCTTCATGTGGTACCGGCTATCCTGCCGGCTCAGTTCCGACTCAAGTCGCTGGCGGAGCCTCAAGACGTCCAGCGCCCGAGCGATCACCGCATCGATGCCCTCCAGATCCACCGACTTGATCATGAAGTCGTACGCCCCCAATTTCATCGTTTCCACCGCATCCTGCACCGTCCCATATGCAGTCAGCATGATTACGATGGCGGCAGGAGCCAGCTGGCGCACATGTTTTAAAGCCTCGAGACCGCTGAGACCGGGCATCTTCACATCGAGCAACACGAGATCGGGGAGGTTGTGTTGAAGCCCTTCCAGCAACGCTTCACCGGATTCATACCCCACGACGTGATGGCCTTGCCGAGTCAGCCGTTTAATGATGGCGCTGCGAATCGCCTGATCATCGTCGGTCACATAGATGACTGCGCGCATCGGTTAGCCTTTTACCATCTGGATATCTTGGGTTAAAGGCAGCCAAATGCTCACGATGGTACCTGTTCCAACCTCGCTCGTCAGATGGATATCCCCACGATGCCTCTCGACAATGTTCTTGCAGATAGCCATCCCTAATCCGGTTCCGTGCCGTTTCCCCGACGTGAAAAATGGTTCAAAGACGCGGGACAGCACCTCCAATGAAATGCCTTTACCGGCATCTCTGACTTGTATCATAATGCCAGGCTGTTCATGGTGGAATGACTCATGCGCCATGATTTCAATGGCCAATCCGTCCATGGGAGAGGCATCAATCGCGTTCTCGATGACGTTCAAGAGCACTTGCTCGATCTGATCTCGATCGGCATGCAGATGGTCGGCTTCCGCAGATAGAGAAGTTCGGACCTTGAGATGTTTACCCTGCAGAAACCCACTCAGTAACTTGAGGACCTCGTTGATGAGGTCGGACAAAACAAATCGAGCCAGCGCAAGCTCGCGAGGCCTCGCATACTCCACAATCTGATTCACGATCCGATCCATTCGTCTGGTTTCTTGTAAAATCACGTCGATCTCCGCACGTCTCGGATCGGACCTCTCGAACTCATCCAATAAAAGCGATGCCGTCGAGCCGATCCCGACCAAGGGATTCCTGAGCTCATGGGCAATGCCAGCCGCCACCTGTCCCAAGGTTGCCAACTTCTCGGTCCGACTTAACCGTGATTGCAGGGCGTCCAGTGCCGTAATGTCGATATTGAATCCCACATAGATCGGCTCGGGGCTGTCGAAATCCGAGATCGGCACGCGACGGCTTAAGATGGTCAACACGTTGCCGTCTACGTGGACAAACCGGAAGATCATTTCGCACTGGCGGCCTGTCGCGACGGCCCGTGAAAAGTCCGACAGAACACGATCTACATCTTCAGGATGAATTCGTTCACGGAAGGTGGCGGGATTGATCTGCTCGTCAGGATCAAGTCCGGCCAAGACTTGATTATGTCGATTGCTGAACGTGACCTGCATCCCCTTCGTCGTAAAGATGCCGATCGGAGCATGATCCACCAGACCACGGTATCTGGATTCGGAGGCAGATAAATCCTGGTTGAGTTTCCGGAGCGACGCCTCGGATTTTACCACGTGATCAAGATGCCCCCGAATTTGCTGACTCATCTCTTGCATCACCCTGGTAAGACCCCCGATCTCGTCTTTCCGATCCAAAACAGGGATGGTGGGAACAAGCGCGCCGGATGAATCGCCAACGGCCGCCGACAGGTTGATAAGAGGGACCGCAATCGATTGGGCGATCAGATAGAGGGCACAGACGATGAGGACAAACGTGAGCAGTCCACCGCCTAAAATTGCAAGAAGTGTCGACGTGCGATCTTGGCTCATTTTAGCGAACTCATCTAGCGCGCTTTGCCGTTCAAATTTATCGAGTTGTGTCATCCGATCCCGAAACTCGGACATAGGCGCTCTTCCTCGCCCTTCTTTGATAAGCTGGAGCACAATTGACTTCCGGCCTAATTTAAGCTCCCGGATGAGTTCTTCCATCTCAGCGACGCACTGGCTAACGAGGGCTTCAGCGTCCTTGAAGTGTTGCTGCTGGCTTTCTGAAAGTCTTTCCTTCAGGTCTTGTTCGACCCCGCGAAGGCTTTCCAGTGCCTCCTGATATGGCTTGAGATCGTGAGCATCTTCGGTCAGCACATATCCTCGAAAACTGCTCTCCATATCGTCCACCAACCGCATGTATTGGGCTGCAGCCTTCTGGGTAAGATAGAGATTGTTCAGCCGCTCTTCATCCTGCGAAAAGGTTTGCACGTTGCTGTATGTCACTATGCTGAAGAGGATGAGGGAGGTGAGAGGGATCGTAGAGATAAGGAGCAACTTTTGATGAATCGGAAGATGATCGAACAGGCGGGCGACATGCTTGTACATGGAGTCTCCGTCGCACTCTGGTGAGTGCCTAGGATTTAGATCCAGCCATTGTCAAACATCGCTCTGCTATGTCCCAATTCTGACACGACAACTCTCACGGTCAAGGGGCCGAAGTCATGGGAAAGATGTGTGGCTTCCCGTCACTGAACAGTCCGACCTCGGCTTCTGGCCCTAGTCGTTGATGCAGCAGTAAGTCGCTGATTTCAGGACAGCCCCTGAAGCGCCGGCGCGCGAAGATCCGCCATTTCTCCTGGCTTATGGACAAAAACTCGTCCTTTGCGCGTCTCGACGACTTACCCCGTTTTATCGATGCACGCGCAGTACTCTCTTGGCCGTGCAGCGTCTCGATGTCCGTCGTCCTGTCCCTGGCATGGCAACGCATATGTCTTGTCTCGTGGCTATTAGGTGCTGACATATCCGGCGGCGACGACCTGCTGACGATTATTGAAATCAGTGGTCGTACGTTCTTGTCCCTCAAGAGTTCCAAACTCCTTCAAAGTTCACCCTCAATCGAGAAACACGTGCTGACCGGGATCAAAATACGCCTTGGGCGCCGGAATCAGCATGTGCCATCCCACCGCCTCGGTTCGACTGTCACCGCCAGTGATGGTATTGGTGCCCTCCATAGCTGAACGCACCCCAGCGTATGTTTCATTCCTTCACTCGCGGGACCTAGAAAATTAATGGGCACCAGGAAGCTCCATGGCGGTCACGGCTTTCCCCACGCACAACATCATCCCCGCTCGATCTTGTTCTGAAGTTCGCGTACATTGCCAGGAAAGGGATACTGCTCCAGAAAAGCGATGGCTTTTGGAACAAGCTCCACCAGTTCCTTGCCGGGGTCTACCCCGTATTTTGCGATGAATTGCTTGCTGAGCGGCACAATGTCCTCGACACGGTTCCGGAGCGATGGCAGTACAAATGCTACGCCATTAAGACGAGAGTACAGATCATCTCGAAATCGCGCAGCCGATACTTTCTGCTTGAGGTCTCGATACGAAGAGGCAATCACACGAAATTCTCCCGGGATGTCTTCGGTTCCTTCTAATGCGACGAAACGATCGATCCTGCAGAATCCCCAACAGCCTCCCCTGCCTCGCTAAGTCAAGTTCGCCGACTTCGTCCAGAAACAACGTACCGGCTTCTGCCTGTTCCAGCAGGCCGTCTTTGCGATGCTCCGCGCCGGCGAAGGTCTCGAGTTCATACCTGAAACGATCACGCTCGAAACTTTTTGGTGAGATGGTCGTGCAATTGATTCGCACAAACGGACCCTTTGCGCGCGCACTGTTATGGTGAATTACTCGAGCTAGAAATTCCTTTCCCGTTCCAGTTTTCCCCATCAAGAGGACGGTCGTTTTCGGATTCTGCGCCACGTCGCGAACTTGCGCCACGAGTCTCACCAATCCCTAGTGATCGGCTTTATCCTTGGCTATGTTCCCTACCTGACGACGTAGCGCGAGATACTCTAATGCCCGGTTAATGACCGGCTCTACCAGCTGGAGATCCACGGTCTTAATGATGAAATCATACGCCCCCAGTTTCATGGCCTCGACCGCTTCTTCGACTGTTCCATATGCAGTCAGAATGATCACCACCGCATCTCGCGCATTCGCGCGAATCGCACCCAGGGTTTCGATCCCCGTTCTCCCAGGCATCTTGAGGTCGAGGAGAATCAGATCGGGAAGTTCTTTCTCAACCGCGGCCAGCAGTTCATCTCCGGCCTTGAAGGCCCGGACTTTGTGCTGGTTCTGAGACAGTCGCTTTACAAGTGCGTTGAGAAGAACGGGTTCATCGTCCGCGACATAGATGCTAGCTGGCATTTCGGAACTCCTTTCTATCTAGTTCGGTATCAGTATAATGACTTGGTGTTCTGGCTGCGCTGCAATCAATCACCTCCATCAGCTGCGACGGCCAGGCGATGACAGCACTGCGCACGTGCATCTTTTCCTTCAGGTTGGGAAATTCGGCACGGATGATCCCGGCGGCAAATTCAGACAAGAAGATACTCTTGAGTTCGGCGCGGGCACGGTCAGCACCGATATCGTGGTAGGCCGATTCGGCGAGCAGCAGAAAGCCGTCATCGGGGATACGGCGGCATTGCATGTTGGCTCCAATTATGCCGGCGGCCTTGCGGATGGGGTCGGCGAGGTCGGGACTGTAGGGACCGATGATAAGCGCCAGGTTGGGCGTATGCATCCAGTCGAATCCGCGCCCGATGCCGATCACCCATTCGTGATGCTCGATGTCAAGTTCGCGGTTGCTATGCCTGATTTCCGCAATGTGGGAGATGTTGCCCTGCACCAGGGACAACAGATCTTGGCGCATCTGGTTAGGCATGTCCGGGTAGAGCCGCACCAGTAATGCGGGCAGAGTGTCGTGAATTGTGGAGGGAACGGTGGAGAGGTCCAGAATCTCGCCGCTACTACCGTGGAGCACAAGGGCATCTTCATCGGTCTCGAAGCCGCACACCAGAGGATACACCGTGCTGTGGCCATTGCCGAAGACCGCCTCCACCTGTCTTTTGAGATCGAACGTGTGGCTGCGAGCGGCGTCGGTATTGTAATTAAAACCTGCACAACCGCGATGGGAGTCGCCCTTGGAATAATGGTACGTGATGAGCGCCAGAGTGCGTCGTCCCTGTCCGACCATGCTCCGTATATGTCCTGCCAGTACTGACCCGAAGTGCGGCCAACCCAGGTCGAAGCGTCCGCCGAGATTACGGAGTGGCACGATGATGCCGGCCGGCGTGCCGGTGGCCACAGAGATGTTAATGCGCCCATCCATGCAACTGAGCGCGATGACAGCGGTTGGATGCTGGGCGAGGTAGAGGCTGCGCGCCAGAAAGGATTCTGGACTCTGAAATGCCACGGAGTGGCAGCGAGCACGATGCATCAACCAGGTGATTCGGTCTTGTATGGGCATGCCACGAATAACCGTGTTGTCTTCACTTGTTTGGGCCGGAGTCGGATCAGTCATCATGGCATCCCCCTGGACCGTTCGGACATGGTGGTATCAGATGTAACCAGTCGGTTGATGGCCTGGCCTAACGGAACCTCACCAGCATCATGAGACAAGATGCGCATCACCTTCGTCAGTTCATCCATGAGTAGGCTCGCGCGTCTTCATGCGAAGGCGGTGAGGTTACCGGGAACTTGACTCACGCGATAGGCTAGCGCGTGGTCCGATAGCCCACGGAAGTGCTCCATCCCGACGAGGACACAGGTATGCCCGCCTTCGATGGCTCGATCCTGGAAATTGTGCAAATATTCCATGGTCGTGTGGTCAACGATCTTTCCGGCCAAAATGATCATATAGTTGGCTTTGGTGCCTTCAGGAATCACGATCTTCTTGAGCGCCGCGTCGAGTTTCACCAGATTCATGCACGTGGCCGACGACAGGTAGATTTTGTAGGGATTCTTCATCTCTCCAACGGTGCCCCGTAACACCGCGTTCGCCGCAACGGTCATCACATCACGAGCCCCACGACCGTCCCCGATTCGAATAACGGGATTGCCGAACAATTCTTTCAATGCGGCTCCCACCCCACCGGGGGACACTCGTATGACATCCTTCACGAGCAAGACGATCTTCGTCGCCGTGCCCACGATCATGCCGTCCAGCAGGTCCGAGGTGTACAACGTCACCACGACGTTGACCATGGCTACAACAATCTGTTCCTTGCCAACTGAGAAGATCCGCTTGAATACTTTGTGCGAGCACAGTTTCCATCCGATCCACATGAGCAACCCCGCCAGGGCCGCTTTGGGAATTTGATTGATGAGGGCTGCTGCGAACAACAAGATGATCAACTGAAAGCAAGCATAGTAGAAGTTGGCCCAGAGGGTGCGGCCTCCTGCGAGCATGTTGGTCGTGCTTTTTAACCCGCCGGGGATGATCGTCAATCCACCCGCCAGACTGGATAGGCTGTTGGAGACCCCCATGGCCCGCAAGGTGACATTGGGGTTCGACTTTCTTTTAAATGGATCGATCTTATCGATTGCGGCGATCGTGGCGAGCGACTCGGTGCCGTCGATGAGCACAAGCGTGATAATGAGGATCAAGAACTCCCCCCATAAGTCTGTTCTTTGCAAGGCCTCAGCAAAATGGGGAAGTACGATCCCATGTTCAAACACATTGAGGGGTACTTGAATGAGGTATTTCTCCGGGAGTTCCAGGAGCCAAGCGGTCACGCCGGCCAGGATCAGAACGATGAAGGGCACCGGGATGAGCTTGACCCAGCGCTCTGTTCTCCTTGAGATTATACCGGTCAGAAAAAAGAGGAGGAAGAGGCTCACGGCGCCAATGGCGCAGATCACTGGATTCATCCCCATGACCTGTTCGGGGATCAGGGTGAGGGCTTTGGGAATGGATTTGATGGGCGGCGTGATGTACCCGAGGAATGCCGGGACTTGTTTGATGATGATCAGCATGCCGATCGCCATCAACATGCCTTCGACCACCGAGATGGGGAAAAACAGCGCGAATCTCCCAGCCTTGAAGATGCTTGCTATCACCTGGACGATACCGACGATACAAATGGCCACCAGCACGAGCGGATAGCCCACCGCCAAATCTCCATTCCCCAATGCGATGATGCCGGCCATCAGTGCCGGTGCCAGGCCAGCGGCCGGCCCGCTGATCGTGATATAGGCGCCCCCGAGGAAGGGGAAGACAAATCCGGCGATGATCGCCGAGATCAGACCGCAGACAGGAGGTGCACCGGAGGCAATCGCGATACCGAGCGAGAGCGGGATCCCCATCATGGCGACTTGCAGCCCAGCCATCAGGTCGTAGCGCCAATGCTTCAGCCCTGCCACCCCGTTTTGGGGTTTCTCTATTTCTGGAACATCTATTTCTAGAGTTGCCGATCCATGCGATGACATGCCGTTCCTCCTAAATCTCCGGTTTCCCTATAATTCCTTGAAACTATTAGCTCTTCTTATTTATCCGACGGAGAGGTTGGTTCATTGTTCCGCTCACGTTGTAATCTCTGCGTAGGCCGTCACATCCGATCGGTCCTACTAGTTCACGCCGTGCACTTGATCATCATGATAGGTTGGTGCTGTAGACAGAATGAGAAGAGGGTCGGCTCAGCGTACTTGCGGGGCGTGAGCATAGTGACCAGATCCTCTTGACGCTTTGTACGAATAGAACGGCATACTCTGCCAGGGCAGTCTGCAATAACCTTAGGATGGTCATCTCTCCTTGATAGTTGTGGTCCAGCGTTGTCCGTTCTCCAGGAGCCTGTCTGAGCAATCGCAATCCAATAAATCCTCGTTTGAGGGAGTCCCTTTGCCTATGGATGAATGGATGAATAGAGAACGGTGACCATGAAGTAATTGTGTGCGAGAAAATTTTCATCTTTGATTACTCGGGCAGACTCCTAGACAGAAGAAACAGTTGGTGATGAGGTCTACGCACGACCGATGCCAACGGAGGCATCTCATACTATATGATATATGCGCGTAAACCTAATGGTCATCATTATAAAAATCATAGTTAATGCAATATGTTATATAAGACTATTAATCGTAGTCAAGTGTTAGGATAACAGTGAGCTCTATCAGTAGAGCGACTTCGCACTGATCGAATAGCGCGTTATCGCTCACACCATAACTAATGAATGAATGAGTTCGGCCACTATAAAAATCATTACATTGAGCGATACGATGAGCGGACACCGATCTTGCAGAGATGTTCGTGACTCGGACATTCGTCGACTGCTCCACTTAGTTGGGAGGAATCAAGAACTGATGAACCTGATACCCTGCGATCACCTTATGCAATCGTCCCAACCGGCTAGAATCGATAGTATAAAGACAGCATTACCCGGCGGTTCTCGGCGTTGGACCCATCCGCATAGCTGGTGCGAGTAAAGTTCGTTTCCAGCCCCATCCGAATTTCCTGCGTGAAATCGTGGTACAGATAACCATAGTACGTGGATTCGCGGTCATAGATAATATGTGACGTACGCACCGCCCCGCCACAATACGATGCCTGCGTCGCCTGAAACGCCGAAGTCCCCCCCGGAATTCCACAGGTCATTTGAGCGGCGTTGGAGGAGTAGACCGTCCCGTAGCCTCCACCGATCCAGGTCTTGCCGTCGTCGGGAAGATGATAGGTGCCATGTACCATCATCGAGACGGTCCGAATGGCTGCGAACTTGCCGGTTTGACTACTCACGGCTGCCAGACCATTATCGATGTTGGTCTGGCCAAAGGTGGAACCGCCGAATCCACTGTTGGTCGCAGAAAATCCGCAGACCGGGTTGCACACTCCCCAGCTCAGACCATTAAAGAAGTCTGCAATACCGGCTCCCGTGACGCCTTCCATGACTACGTGGGCCGTATTGCCGATCTCCCCGTTCTTTGACGGAAGGACTGGGAGAAAGAGACTGGTGGACACGCCCCATCCGGTCACATAGGTCTGGCTGCTCAGACTGGGCTGCGCGCCGGCTGCATTTGTCGGTCCTCCCGAATTGGCTTCGAGCCTTCGACCGACCCCGCTGACTTGCAGGCTCAACGATCTGAGCGCAGTGTCGGCTGCCTGGGCCCCGTTATAGGGCGCTTTCAGGCCGCTATGGGCAATTTGAACCCCCGCAACAAACGAGGGCAGGGTCCCATTGGCCTGGGGCGGCCGCTCCACGGAGAAGACTGGAGTCAGGGACAGGCTATCGGTCAACTGGAGCTGCTTCGACAGGCTGGCCTGAATCCACCGATTAAACATATTCGCCGGAGTCACAGCCGTCGACACTTGCCCTCTCGAATATTGCGACATGAATCCAAAACGAGACCAATCCTGCCCGACCTTCACATCGACCACCGGGGTTTCGACCTGGAAGAACAGCTGAAAGATCCGCAGGTCCGGGCTGGTCAACTGCGAGAACTCAGTCACTCCGGAGGTGCCCACAGCCGGTTGGTTTCCCAGAAAATCCATTGAGAGAAACAGGCGGCTTTTGATGCCGTCTCGCTCTGGGGCTCGCACATCGAGGATGATCCGGCTGTTCCGCGGGCTCATAAAAACCTGGCTATTGGCCCCGCCAACCGTATTGCTATGCAAGACCGGGCGATTGCCGACGAGTTCCTGAAAGCTTTGCGTATTGTCGT
>VBOL01000234.1 GCA_005887945.1 Nitrospirota bacterium | reverse complement strand
GCATTCATCTCAATCTCGTACTTTCCGGAGGGCGCTGTGGAGCCTGTCCGGGGGCTGAGTTGATGGCAGTTTCGGCAAGCTGGACTCGGAGAACTGGGACTCATCTGTTGTATTTCCTTCATTCCTCATTAATCTTCTTTATTAATCTTCTTTCGTGTGGCTCAAGTCACACGCAGCCGCCTCTCGCAAGCCGACTTGTTCCAAGAGCGCCGCCCGTTGGGCACGGAGGCCCAAATCATTCGGCGCGGCTTGAATCAACTCCGAGATGGCCGTCATCGCGTCATACTAGAATCCCGTCTCCGCATAGAGCGTAGGCACCTCCGATTTCTCAGCCTTGGTCAATTTTGCCGAAAGCGTCTGGGGGAGATCCGCGCGCTCGATGGCGCCGCCCGCGAAGCTATAGAGGGAAGCATTATCAGGACCTGCCCCAAGCGTGAGCAACCACTGATAATGGGCCCCGCGCGAAAGGCGGACGCCATACTCTCCCAGACGAACCCCTTGGATCCCTGGATGGAGGGATGCACTGATGGCTGTCTCGACCAGGGGCTGAATGGCCCCATCCTGAGTGATGGTCAATTTCAGAGAGCGAGGCGTGGCGTTCGAGAGAAACCAGAATTTGAGGGATGGTTTGCTTGGTTGAGGTGCCGACCTTTTGACAGGGTTTTTCTTGTGGACCGGCCGGCCGTTGTGGATCAGCCGGTGCAAAGCCTGGGAGCAGGATGCCCCAGGCGAGCGCGGCAATCGAAATCCTGGCGGTCCTCTTCATGGACCCACCGTGTTCCCCTCGGAGAGGCGCCCACGCTAGCCCCTTTTCAAGAGGATGTCAAGCGCAGGTCCTTCGTTCGGTCTGTCGGCAGTTTGCCCTAAAAGGTTCATCATCCTCCCGCGAGGATCTGCCACATTGAATCCCTGGAGGATATAGGACTAAAATCCCTCTTTCTTCCGCTTGCGAGTGTAGATTTCATTGAGTTTTCCGCATTCCGTGTGACTTAATCTCCCTGTCCAAATTTAAAGTGGGGCAGTACACTCCTTTCTCGTCTTCACGTCGAACCCTATCTTAATCGGAGCACACTGTGATCATTGACTCATCGCGAGCGGGAAATCCATGCCTTGTCGGTACATCACCGGGTATTGCTTCTGTGTTTTGTATTTCTTGCTAATCTCAGGAAGTTGGTTTTCCACGTAGGTCACCACTTCCCCGACCGTGACGACGCCGTCTTTTGGACTCCCGTCAGCCTGGCCCTTCAGACCCTCCAGCAAAGTGTAGGTGAACACGCCATGGCCAAGTTCTGCGATCTCCGAAGCCAATTGCTCGTCGGTCGAGGCGGCGACCAAGTGGACGCCGGTCGCGCGTCCCAGTTGCTCCAGAGCTTTTCGGTCGTCCAAGCTTCGGCTCTTGCGCCGGATGTCCTTGTCCGATGAAGGTCGTCCGCCGGCGAATGCCAGAGCGGCCCCGGACTTGCAGGCATCCATCAGCAAGAGGATTTTCTTCGCGCCGATCTGAGGAATCAGCTCTTTGATCATCTCTTCTGACGACAATCCCTTCTTTGCCAGCTCCTCCGGTCGCTCCGGATACACCACTTCATACGGAACGAAGTACCACGTCGAGCCTACGCTCTCGCCATGCCCGGCCAAATAGATCACCACTACATCTTCCGGAGCGGTGTCCCGCAACGCGCCTAGTTGCTTGCGGATGGCGGTTCTCGTGGCCGACGCATTGAACAGCTCATAGCGCTTGATGGTCTTAAACAGTTTGGTGGGTGCGGATCCAAAGAATTTCACAATACCTTCGGCGTCAGGCTGGGCAAAATTCAGGTTGAGGTCAGAATTTTCATAGCTGTTGATGCCGATGGCGACAAGATGGAGCACCGCCCTTTGATCGGGAGGTGCGGCCTCCTTCACGCGCACGACGATCTTGTCGGATTGTCCTTCAATGCGATCGGGACTGACGGCGATGGCGTGGAGGAAGTTTTCTCCGGCCAGCAGCTCAACCCGAAAGCGCTTGGTGTAGTGCTTTTCGATTTCATCGCTGGCCACCACCGCAATAGCCCGCGTGTCCACGCCGACCAACTTGTCGTTGTGATAGAGCCTGATCTCTGCGACGCCGCTGCCTCGATCTTCTGCCTGGACGATCACCTGCACGTCGTCGCGAGTGAGGACGGTGCCGGTCTCCGGCGATAGGATTTGAACATGCGGGGGCGGTTTGATGGCTTCGGCGGTGTTGATGCGTTCCTGCGTGCCGAACTTGGCCAGCACAGACTCATCTAGTTCATCGGTGCGCAGGACTTCCGCCACGACCTTCGGGTCATAGAACTGTTCAAACATTTGCGAGGCAAAGATAAAGTCGGCCTCCCGGTCATGGCCTCGGTTGACATGCCAGCCGATCAGCTTGTCCGCGTCGGCTTCGGAACGGTCGAAGTACCCCTTCGGCGTCCACACCACCCAGCGCTTCTGGTCGGCATGTGGGAACAGTGTCAACAACTTCTCCTTATCGCGAAGGCGATACCAGGCAATTGTGCCATCCGACAGCGCGGCGACGGCGATGAGCTTCTGCCTTGCAATGTTCACCGCCCAGACACTACCCAGCACCGGGACGTTCCATCGCTCCCTTCCATCCTTATCAAACAGATGCAGGCCCCAACTGGTCCCGAGGAGAAAGCTCTGCCCGTCGGGAGCAATGGCCAGACTCCGGGAGATTTCGTCTCGTCCGAGTGCTAGAGGACGACCGTTAAGCTTGGGAGAAGGATTGTTCAGCCAGTCCGTCACATCGAGTTCACTGAACAAGCCAAAAAAGCCGGACCTGGTCAGGGGTGGGTCGAGCTCTACTTCACCGGTCGCATCGAAACTCAGCGCGCGCTCAAAAAGCGTAAAGCGGGCCGTCCTTTCGCCTCGCGCATAAGTAAACTGCACGCTGGCCGCATCCGGCGAAACCAGAAACTGATCATTCTCCGCCATTTTACGGAAATCCGCCGTCTGGGGCCCGCTAAGAAGTTTGACAGTGCCGCCCACCGAAAGAATGAGCAAGGCGGGGTCGTGCGTGGCATACACGACGCTGCCATTATTGAGGGCAACGATATCTTCGATAGCTTCAGAAGCCGCCTCTATATCCTGGAAATCCTGGAAAGCTCCTTCTCCATTGCCATCCCAGACGCGTATCGTCGTGTTTCCATACCGTTGATAAGTGCCGCCGGCATAGAGAAAGCGTCCATTGTGTGACCATGCCACTGAGTCCACAAAGCTGCCGGAGGGGATGTTCGTGACATCGGGGCTGTAGAGCAGCGACAAATCCTGTGCCGAAAGAACATCCACTCTTGGCCTGTCGGTGAATCCAACCGCAATTCGCCTTGCATCGGGAGAAAAATCGAGAGAACGAGGGCGATCCGGGGCCAGACTGCGTTTTATTATAAGCTTGAGGGGTACGGCCCGATCTGTCCTGATCTCATACAGCCGGATGTAGCCGTCATCGGAGATGCTGGCCAGCCTGCCGCGTGCATCGAACTCGGCGGCATAGGTACCGGCGCCATAGTCTGTATCCTGTCCGATCAGCGTGTAGCCGCGTGTTTCATACACTCGGATGCCATTTTTGCCGAGCATGGTCACGACCAGAAAGCGGCCGTCAGGAGAATACGCGAGATGTTGAATAGTACCGCGAAACTCAGTGCTCCCAGCGATCATCTTTATGAGATGGCCGCTTTCTCGGTCGAAGAGATTCAACTCTCGGTACACACCGCCTGTCGCGACGACGCGAGCATTCGGTGAGATGGCGACGGCATATAACACGCCCGCCGGGGTGTCTTCTACGATCCGCGGTCGAAGAGTCCGAAGAAGTTTGCCTGTTGGGAGTTCCCAGACCCTTACCGTCTTATCCAGAGACGCGCTGACCAAAAAGCGATTGGACGGATCCGTGCTGATACGCATGATCCCGGCGGTACGCATCTCCGGATTGATGCGAAGAATAGGGGTGGAGTCAGCGAGTATTTCCGAGGGAAAACACGCAATGCCCGATAAGGAGCAGGCACCAATCAAGCCCATGCAGCCGGCGAGTTGCTGCAGGATTCCCTGTTGTCCCCTGTGTTGTCCGCGGAGACAGGCCATACTTCATCTCTGCGTCGTGAGGACGCGTCAGCTCTTCTGGCACCTTGACGAGACACGCGAGGACGCTCCGCTTTACAGCAGGAGCGTCCTCGCGTTTTCTTATTGAACCGTAAAGTTGGTTTTGCTTTGCGCCGTTTTGTCCGCGTATGCCACAGTGGTCACGAGCTCATACTTCCCCGGCTTCAGATCCTTCAAAGTTATAGGGACAGTGTTGCCCACTGACCCGACGGTTCGCTCAAACTCGTCCGAGTGGGTCTCCACGACCTCTCCCTTGTGCCGGATTTCGCGGATCTCTTTCACCTTCACCTTCTCATTATTCTCATTATTGGGGGTCAGAACCGTATAGCTTGCAAACATATTGAGCGGCGTTCCTGCTTTGACGGGATTCGGCGTCGCGGATACTTCATCCATCGTCAGAAGGATGCCCTGGTCTGGACGGTACCCCTTTGCCGCAACGGCTTGCTGTCGATCACGTATCTGTTTCGTGACATAGTTGCCGATGACCGCCCCTGCCACTGCGCCTACGGCCCCTCCGATGATCGCGCCTTTCTTTCCTCCTACAGCACCGCCGACCCCGGCCCCCACCGCCGCGCCGCCGACCGCGCCTCCAATTGTACCCAGAATCGAATCGGATCCGCCTTCCTTCGTTCCTTCCTTGCTCGTATCCTTCTTTTCCTTGCTCTCATCCTTCTTTTCTAGGAGCTGATCGAGCGGGCCAAATCCCATAGTGAAGGGAATACCTCATAGGCCTACCTCCTTTTTGTGTGAGTCGTTTCCACCGCTCTCTCCCCTTACGGTCGTTCTGGATAGATTTCATTGAGTTGTCCGCATTCCGTCTGACGCATTCTCCCTGTCCAAATTTAAAGTGGGGCAATACAGTTTCATCTCTTTTGCTCATGCTGCCGAATCAGCTCCTTTCTGTACGCCGGCACATACAGTACGCCCTGAGGACTGCGAGACCGCCACACCCTGGGGTCATAACTCTGCCAATATACCTCGCCCACGAAATCGACGGGGCTGAAAGCAATCCCGATAAGCGGTAATTCCGTCACTTGCTCGAGCAAGCGACCGTCGTATTGCTCATCGTAACGCCACTGCCCCTTGTGAAAGAGATGCCATTTGATCAGGTCCTGACGGTAGAAGGGACCCGCTACTACGTCCACTCCCTGGTCATTGGTATATTCCTTACACATCATCCTTTCTTCGACCGTTCCGATATCAGTGAGCCCATCCCCGTTTATGTCCTCGATGATGAAATGTGAAGCTACGGCGCTGAAACAGCCGAGGTATCGTAGTCGTCCCTTCGTGCGCCCTAGATTTATCAGCCCAGGCCGGAAAGCAGAAGTTTTTGGGTTAAAAACAAGGAAGACATCCCGGCCTGCGGCCGCTTGAGCAGATCCCGACCCTGGAGCCATGGCATCGAACGATGAGAGATGCAGCCCGAGTTCGCCATTTCCGATGGGGAACGAGGTAATGTCCCTGTCGTAGCTGAATGCAGACACACCTTCACCCTCTTCATCTTGCTCGTCCTTGAGCGCGATCAGCCACTTCCGGGGGATAGGGATGATGCGTTTCTGCCAATGAATGAGGTATTGTTGGCCTTTTGTACCGAGGATAAACTCCTTTGTTGAAACCGATAATTTTGAAGCTTCATTTCCTTGCTGCATCACCTCCGGACTTCCAAGAGGAGAATCCACCTGGATCGCCAGTCCATCGGGGACGACTGACAGGACGAACAACCCGAGGAGCCCACAGCTAAATAAAACGGCCTTCATGATAGCCATAGCATAGGCATGGCCTCCTTTTTGTGTGAGTCGTTTACACCGCTCTCTCCCCTTACGGTCGTTCGGGATAAATTGCATTGAGTTGTCCGCATTCCGTCTGACGCATTCTCCCTGTCCAAATTTAAAGTGGGTCAGTACACCTGGCGTTAGGGCCTGAGCGTCAGCTTTCCACCTGCTGCGACCTGCAACACGGCTGCACCTGGGGTGATATTGATCGTGTTTACAGTGTTACCGCCGGCAAACGTTCCTTGGCCCGCGAACGGTAAGAAGCCTGATCCTACAGTGACTGTAGCATTGGGATGCATGAGAACGGGGACTCCGGCGAGATTCGGAATCGTGGTGGTCAGGCTGCATCCTGCGCAGATGCCAGAGGTATTGGTGATATTCAGAGTGTTAATGCCGGTTCCAAAGGCCACGAGCGAGCCGCTGTTCAACGAAAACGAAGATCCCACGCCCACGGCAGCAAGTGCACCGGCAAGATTGAGCGTGCTATTACCTCCAAGCGCCAGGAGATTCCCGGTTACCGAGGCGGTCGCTCCATTGGTGACATTGATCAGGTGCCCAGTGATATTGGCCGTACTATTCAGTAATTGGACCAGCGCCTTCAACACGAGCTGATCATTTGGCACGTTCGCCATCAGTTTGGCGTTCACTCCATCGACTTTGATGAAATCACTCGTGGTGGTCATCGACCCCTGGATCACCGTGACGAGGGGAGCACTGGCGGCTAACAGCGCTTGGTCTAGCTCCGAACGGACCACGACAGCCGAGTCTGAGATGGTGGTGCTTGGAGCAGTCGAGCTGCCGATGACCTCGATGAGAGCCGGAATATCAGCCCGCGATTTGCCGGCCGGAACAGAGCCACCAGGGGCGGTGTCACCCGGTAGAAGGTCAGGTGGTGCCGTGGGTCCTGTCACTTGACTGTCTAGGATGGTGAGAAGCGAGATCTTGGGATTGCTTGTGGAGTCAGGTGCGATCGAACTGCCGTTCAAGACCGCCAATGCGCGATCTTGGAGGAGGACTATGGCCGGGTTAAGGGATCCTCCTATTGTCTCGGTTATTGCATTAGGATTCGTACTGCTCGTGTCGTGACTTAGGTCAAGCACGTTCCGTCCGATCAAGGCAATGATTGACCCATCAATCCCGGGGACAAAGGTTGAGGTGGCAAAAGTCCGGGTGGCGGTTAAGCTAGTGTTATTCAGCACGACGCCCCCGGGCAGCGTGACTGATTGACCCCCAGAACCGCTCCGAACTTGGATGACACCGTTGACACCCTCCGTTTGTCCTCCCTCGCGTGTTGGATCAGGAGAACCAAAGAACCGGCCTAGCTCACTATCCGGACTCAGATTCGAATCAAAGTTACTTGGGAGAGGACTATTGGGATTAACCAGGGGAGATGATGCAAATTGCCGGAGGACCTTAAAAATAGAGTCGGGAGTTGAAAAGTTTGTAAATACATTAGGAAACTGCCTTGGATCGTTTGCCGGTATTCCCAAAGGGTCCTTCGTTATCGGCAGGCGCACATTGCTACCTGGGCCAGAGAGTACAAATTGTCCTGTGGTGTTATCAAGGACAAGACCTTGTAGACCTCCTACCGTAAGTCGGTCTGTCGGGGCCTGCCCGATATGAGGCGCCAGGCTCGGATTTCCGCCATCTACCAATAAAAGCTCCCTCCTGAGTATCACCAGGCTAGGCATTTGCGTTTGGTTAAATTGATATGAACTAAACAGCAGCAGCCCCCCACCACCCGGGGGCGAAGCAGGCGTCGCAGAGAAAGGTATCGAAGGACGAATGTCCAGCTGTGAATTAGTCAATGCATCAAGAGCGCCAGTGCTTGCACCGCTTATCTCCGGTGGAGGACCAAGGGCAGCTCGCGGGCCAGGATCGACGACGGGAACTACACCTTCGCCTGTGCCGCTTAATGAGGCGGTCAGAATAGCACCTGTGATCGGCAATACCACGTTATTGGTGCTTCCTTCAAACCGCGCGGCTTCGGTTTCTTGTGCGCCGAAGAGCGCTTGCTTGAGCGCGCTGACCTGGGAGAATTGCAAAGCGACAAGATGCTGGTTTCCTGAGATCGGCGTAGAGGCATGTGAAGCGACAGCCGGGAGTTGCTGGCCATCATCCCGACCTAGAGGACTCGAGGCAATGGACCCGATTTGCCCTCCCAGGATCTGGA
>VBOL01000032.1 GCA_005887945.1 Nitrospirota bacterium | reverse complement strand
TATGAGCTGGTCTGTTGTGAGGGCCTGCGGCGCAACGGTTCGAGCGTATTCCCCTGCTCGGATTCCAGCGCGCCGACCGAACACAATCGTTTCAAGGAGTGAATTGCCTCCGAGCCGATTGGCGCCGTGCACACTGACGCAGGCACATTCACCGGCCGCATAAAGGCCCGCGAGGCCTGTTTCCGTCCATTGATTGGTCCGGACGCCACCCATCTGATAGTGCGCGCCGGGACGGACAGGAATGGGAGTCTCGATGGGATCGAGGCCGGCAAACTCAATAGCGAGTTCTCTAATCTGAGGGAGCCGTTCGAGAATGTGTTGGCGTCCAAGATGCCGCAAGTCCAGCAACACGCATCCATCAACCCCGCGGCCTTCGAGGATTTCTTGCCCGATGGCCAATGAGACAGTGGAGCGAGTGGCCAGTTCCATTTGCTGCGGGGCATAGGTCTTCATAAACCGTTCGCCCAGCGTATTCAGGAGGTAGCCTCCTTCTCCGCGAGCGCCTTCGGTGATAAGGATACCCGTGCCCTTAAGTGTGGTGGGATGGAACTGGACAAATTCCATGTCCTTCAGTGGAGTGCCGGCACGATACGCGAGCGCCATGCCATCACCGGTGTTGATCACCGCGTTTGTGCTCGTCAGGAAGACGCGCCCGCTGCCTCCCGTGGCCAAGATGACGGCTTTGGCCCCGATCGCGCGCAACCCTCCATGAATCAGGTCCCACGCTACGACTCCCCGGCAAGCACCGTCTTCCACGATCAACGCTGTGACATACCACTCTTCATACACGGCGATGCGTCGTTTGAGCAGCTGTTCGTACATGGCGTGGAGGATGGCATGGCCGGTACGATCGGCGGCGTAGCAGGTACGTGGAAACCCGCTCCGCCGAACGGACGTTGGGCGATACGTCCCTGTTTGTCGCGACTGAAGATGACCCCCAGACGTTCTAATTCGAGAATGTCGTCAGGCGCTTCGCGACACATGGCCTCGATGGCATCCTGATCGCCGAGATAGAGCCCGCCCTTCGTGGTGTCGAAGGCATGGGCTTCCCAGGAATCGTGCTCTCCCAGTGCCGCGTTGATGCCCCCTTGCGCAGCCACAGAGTGGCTGCGAACCGGATGGACCTTGGATATCACGGCGACGTCGAGATCCGGCGGTGCGGCAACCGCCGCCCTCATCCCTGCCAGGCCGGCTCCGATGATAAGAATGTCGTGTAGTTTCACAGCCTGCTAATTACCTGTCTTTTTGTCATGTCAGACCGCAGAGGGCAGAAGATCCCCTATTGGATTGTCTGCACTCATACGTGACTCTCGGTCTGAAGGCAAGCCCGGAAGCTATCGCACAACCCTTGGAAAATAGAGGGTGGGCGTGGTATTCTGCTGGCCGCGAGCGGGTCAATCGGTACATCAGGGCTCTCGACCGACGACACATAATCCGAAGGACAAGACGAACGCCATGGCCACACCGGACTTTCTGAGTCCGACCGACACGTTTATCCGTCGCCATCTTTGTCCCACCGACGCCGATACTTGCGAGATGCTTGCCACGCTCGGCTTGCAATCGCTGGAGGAGTTGAGCGAGGCAACCGTGCCCGCCGACATTCGTTTGCGGAAGGAATTGGATCTGCCCCTTCACCGCGGCGAACAAGCTGTGCTGGGAGAGATCCGCTCCATCGCCGCAGAAAACCAGATCTACCGTTCATTGATCGGCATGGGCTATCACGACTGCATGACGCCCGGCGTGATTCAACGCAATATTTTCGAAAACCCGTCCTGGTATACCCAGTACACGCCCTACCAGGCCGAGATCGCCCAGGGCCGTTTGGAAGCCCTCGTGAATTTTCAAACAGTGGTGACCGACCTCACTGGCTTGCCCTTAGCCAACGCCTCGCTCCTGGATGAAGCCACAGCGGCAGCGGAGGCGATGGCCATGTCTCTCGCCATTTCGCGTTCGTCCGGACGCGAACGGACAGAGTTCTTCGCCTCTCAGGACTGTCATCCCCAGACCATTGCAGTGATGCAGACGCGGGCTGAACCGCTCGGCATGACGCTGCGCGTAGGGCGGACGCAGACCATCGACTTTTCCAACCCTCAGCTGGCAGGCATTTTGCTCCAGTATCCGGCCACCGACGGCTATGTCGGGGATTACGGTGCACTGGTAGCGCAAGCCCACGCGGCTGGGGTTCTTGTGGTGGTCGCCACCGATCTGCTGGCCTTGACCCTCTTGCGCCCACCGGGAGAATTCGGAGCCGATATCGCCGTAGGTTCCAGCCAGCGATTTGGTGTTCCGCTCGGATTTGGCGGTCCACACGCCGCGTTTCTTTCTACCGCTGAGGCATTCAAACGGCAGATGCCGGGACGCATCGTTGGAGTGTCCGAAGATGTCACGGGGAAACTTGCCTACCGACTCTCCCTGCAAACCCGCGAGCAACACATTCGACGTGAGAAGGCGACGAGTAACATTTGTACGGCGCAGGTGCTCTTAGCCATCATGGCGAGCATGTATGCGGTCTACCACGGACCGGATGGCTTGCGGCGGATTGCCGAGCGTGTGCATGGTTTGGCTGTGATGCTGGCAGAGGGATTGCGGCAGCTCGGATTCGATGTCGCAGCGGAAGTGTACTTCGATACGATTCGGATTCGTCTGACGAAGATGCAGTCCGAGCCCATCTTGATACGGGCCAACGCAGCAGGCGTCAATCTTCGCCGGCATGAGGACCACTCCATCGGGATTGCGCTGGATGAGGTGAGCACGGAAGACGAAATCCGTCGCCTGATGGAAATCTTTGCCGGCCATGATCGGCTGCCTTTTCAAGTGCGGGCCTTGAGCTGCAGCATCACCACGAGTTTCCCGGCGAATCTCGCCCGCACCAGTAAGTACCTGACGCACGAGGTGTTTAATCGCTATCACTCGGAGCATGAGATACTGCGCTATATCCACCGTCTCGGGGCAAAGGATCTGTCGCTCGTCCATTCGATGATCCCTTTGGGATCCT
>VBOL01000232.1 GCA_005887945.1 Nitrospirota bacterium | reverse complement strand
CCCGGTCCTTGTGTCTCCGATCGGCGTCAGCGAATTTTTCAGCGCATACGGTGTCCGGATCCTGGCCAGCGAAGCTATATGGATCTGGCTGCCATCCTGTGCGGCGTTCGTGGGGCTTCGCGCAGTCCGGCGGCTTTGGTCAACCAAGTCAGTGGCATCTCCCTCTTAGGAGCCTGTCCGACATTGACCGTTCTACTGCGGCGAACGATCTGCAGCCGTCTGCGTTGTTCTCGGCTCGAAAAAATCCTCGATGTATTCCAGCGAATACACCTCCGGTTTTTCCGGGCCTGCGGTCTCGCATCCAGCCGCATCTCCTTCGCCTCGTCACGAAGGCAATGTCGGACAGGCTCCTAGCCATCGTGAGGAGCCGCTCCTCTGATCGTCCTCTTCGTTCGTGAATTGTGAGCGAGACATGCAAGATGTGCACGACAGGCTCGACTCGCGAAGATGAAATATCTGACCCGTTCCGCTTTTCTCGCAAGTCTCGCAAGTCTCGCGAGAATAACGCGATATGCTTCACGAGGCACGTACTTATTTGTGCTGCGTGGGTTACGAGGACTGGGCTGGCGCAATGATACGGAACCTGACTTCATCCACAAGGGTATCTGCGGACGTCTGTTCTCCTGCAAACAACCCACAGTGATAGAGGCCAGGTGTCCATCCAATTTTAGGAGGGGTTAACTTAAAGTAGCCGGATTGGTCACTCATGGACATAACGACATGGTCTTGTGCGATGGCGCGTGGTTCTCCAGTGATTTCCGAAGCCTCCAGGAAACACTGTGCCGCGAGAGGCACCGCATCGTACGAATCCGACACGAGTCGAAAAACCAAGTAGATCTCTTGTTGTGAGGTGGGAAAGCTATCCCCGGGGTTCAGGGGAATAAATTCGTGGGCACCGGTGGGGAAATCGTCCCGCACGACCTTGCTCGCCGGGATGACAAATCGAAACGAGCTAAAATCGGCGTCTCTGCCCATGAGCGACGCCCGCTGGTCCAGTGGCTTCTGCGGTTTAAACCATTCGGCAGCTCTTGCGTAGAGCTCTTCTTCAGGAGAGACTGTGGCAGGAGAAGGATCGCCGGGTTGGACCCGGCCTGCAGCTTCATGATCCGCCAGCTTTGCCAATTCTGGAACATGGGGCCGCACCTTCTCGATCCATCGTGCGATTTTATTCTTATCTAGCACACGGGTGTCGGGCGGGAGTCGAACGTTCTTGTTGTGTTTCTCAAATTCGACGGCCGCGTCATAGAGAGCTTGAAAATGGACGAACGCGTCCTCCCACTGTTCCAGCTCCACGAGACATTGGCCCATCAGAAACACCGTATCCGCATAGTCTTCTTCGTTGGGATCGAGGTTGGACATCTTCCCAAACACGGTCAACGCGTCCTTGCACCGGCCCAATTGCATAAGCGTCAGCCCTAATTGATAATTGGCCAGCGCATCATTGGGATTGAGGGCCAGCATTCTTCGATAGATCGGCTCGGCCTCCTGATATCGACCCGTCGAGAAGAGTTGCCATGCTTCTGCGCGGATGGAGGCCCATTCCTTGCGTTGTGCCCCTGTCATGTCTCGAGTCAGCACAGGGTCGAAGCGCCGGCCTCGATCGATGGAGTTTCCATTCACTTGTGCGAGCAGATTCTTGGCAGGGAGTTCCAACGGAGAACCGGGGGGCACCTTCTGCAACACGTATTGCACGTCACGATCCGCGCCTTCATAATCCAAGATGTCGAACCGCGCCCGGGCCAACGTTAATCGCCAGCCGAGCAAATCCGGAACGAGTTCCACGGCCTTCTTATACGATTCGAGCGATTCCTCAAGGCGATCGAGTTTTCGGAGTTCTTGCGCCAGTCGCAGATGCACCAAGGGATTCTGAACATCGACCCCTGCGATGCGTCCTAACTCGGCAATGGATTCCTCTCCCCGTCCCGACCGAATCAACACACTCCACTTGGCCCATCGGACATCCAACGCGGTCGGTGTCCTGGCGAGGACCACCTCATAGGCCTCAACCGCTTCTTGGGGGCCTCGCGATGTGGTGAGAATATCGCCGCGTAATTTGTGTAGTGTGAGTGCCTGAGGATGGTCTTGAATCCCTTGGTCAAGGATCTCGAGCGCAGGGTTGATCGCACCACTCTCCCACACTGCTTTCGCATGTTCGGCGACTTGCTCCTCTGAACGTAACGCTGGATCCTCCGCAAAGGAGAAGGGGCCCATCATCAACGTCACAACAAGTGGCACGCCAAAGAGCATGGCGATGCAGTGATGTCTTGGCCGGACGCCACGGTCTTGCATGTGAGATAGCGCATATCTATTCATGAACATAGGGACCTTTGTTGATTGACGTTCACTATACCAAGAAGCTGTGTGATGGTGAAGTATGTCGCCTCCTTGTTCGTTTCTCCCCATTCATTGACCTGCATCGTGGAAATCTACGTGGCCGTGCTACACTGCACGCCCATGTTCGACGTCATTCTCTATCAACCGGAAATTCCGCCGAACACCGGCAACATCATCCGGCTCTGCGCCAATACCGGCGCTACGCTGCATCTCGTGGAGCCGCTGGGATTCTCTCTGGAGGACAAGCAATTGGTGCGTGCCGGATTGGACTATCATGAATTCGCCACGATCACGGTCCACGAAAGTTGGGCCGATTGTGCTGCTAGCGTGAAAGGTCGCCGGTTGTTTGCCGTCTCCACGAAGGGCGCGCAACGTTACGACTTGATTGAGTACGCAAAAGGCGATGTGTTTCTTTTTGGCCCGGAAAGCCGTGGGTTGCCGTCAGAGATCTTGGGGAGTGTCGCCGAACAACAGCGTATCCGTGTACCGATGGCCCCAGGAAACCGGAGCCTCAATCTTTCCAACGCAGTGGCGGTGGTGATCTACGAAGCCTGGCGACAGCTCGAATTTGAAAGCAAGACTCGGAGTGCGACGACCGATGGCCGGTGATACCATGTTCACCATACGATGAATTGGCCAAAGGAGGGCATAATGAACGCATCAGCACGTCATGCCGGGCTCGCAGCCGGAACGGTCCATGACTCCCGGTGGGCTTCGGTCGTCGCTCGCAACCCCAAGGCAGACGGCTCGTTTTACTACTCAGTTACCACCACGGGTGTGTACTGCCGTCCATCGTGCGCCGCTCGGCTCGCGGGGCCGGAACACGTTCGTTTCCATGCGACGTGCGAGGATGCCGAGAAAGCCGGGTTTCGTCCCTGCAAGCGGTGCAAACCTGATCTGCCTTCGTTACTTGATCAGCATGTGGCGAAAGTCACTGAGGCCTGTAGGATCATCGAACAATCGGAAACCGTGCCGGGCCTGGAAGATCTGGCCAGGCACCTAGGTGTGAGCGCGTCTCACTTCCACCGCCTGTTTAGGCAGATCATCGGATTGACGCCAAGAGCATATGCGGCGGCTCAGCGCGAGAAACGGGTGCGCCATAAACTCGGCCGCAGCCACACGGTGACGGAAGCTATTTACGACGCCGGGTACAACTCGAACGGACGGTTTTACGAGCAGTCGAATGAGGTGCTGGGCATGACGCCGACGACCTACCGCGCCGGGGGTGCCGACACGACGATTCGTTTCGCCGTTGGGGAATGCTCTCTTGGATCGATCCTTGTCGCGCAGAGCGACCGGGGTGTGTGCGCTATTCTAATGGGTGACGATCCCAATGCGCTTGCCCGCGATCTGCAAGATCGGTTTCCCCGCGCCAAGCTGATCGGCGGCGACAGCAAATTTGAGCGGCTTGCCGCCAAGGTTGTCGGTTACGTGGATGCGCCTCGAATCGGTCTGGACTTGCCGTTGGACATCCGCGGCACCGCGTTCCAACAACGGGTCTGGCAGGCCTTGCGCGAGATTCCGTCCGGCAAAACCGCCAGCTATACAGAGATCGCACGCCGTATCGGTTCCCCGAAGTCGGTGCGGGTTGTGGCTCGGGCTTGCGCGGCGAACCCGCTGGCCGTGGCTATTCCGTGCCATCGTGTCGTCCGTAACGGAGGCGGACTGTCCGGCTACCGTTGGGGCGTGGAGCGCAAGCGCGCGCTTCTGGAAAAGGAAGCACAGCCATGAATGCCGTGGTCAACCATCCACCGGAGATCGATCCGGCCAAAGACATGGCGGGCAGGGTGAAGACGCTTGATTGGGAGCGAGTGTCGACCGACCTCGACGCGCAGGGATGCGCAATAATCGACGGGCTGCTGACGCCGGAGGAATGCGACGCAATGGCCGGGTTATGTCAGGTGGACGGCATATTTCGCAGCCGGGTCGTAATGGGACGCCATGGCTTCGGCCGTGGCGAGTACAAGTATTTCAGCTACCCGTTGCCCGACATCGTTGCCGGCTTGCGTACCTCGATCTATCTGCATCTGGTGCCGATTGCGAATCGCTGGAACCACGCGATGGGTATCGACGTGCGTTTCCCTGCGACGCATGCCGATTTCATCGCGCGCTGCCATGCTGCAGGCCAGGGTCGGCCGACGCCGCTGCTGTTGCAGTATGAGGTC
>VBOL01000231.1 GCA_005887945.1 Nitrospirota bacterium | reverse complement strand
CCTGAAATCACGGAGAAAGTCGGCGTGTTTCTCTAACACCACGACGTCAACGCCTGCACGCGCCAATAGCAGGCCGAACATCATTCCGGCCGGGCCGCCTCCTGCAATACAACAACGCACCGACATCGTGTTCATGATCAGGCTGCCTCCCTTTGCTGACAGGAAGCAAGGACAGCTACCATGTACCAGCAGCTAACGACGTGCACGTATGAAGCAATCAGTCGTGTGATCGTTCACCAATCCGGCGGCTTGCAGGTAGGCATAGACGATCGTGCTGCCGACAAATCGGAAACCGCGCTTCTTGAGATCCTTCGACAATGCATCGCTGACTGCACTCGTCGCCGGCATCTGAGCCATCTTGGCCCAGCGGTTTACGATCGGTTTCCCTCCCACGAACTGCCAGATGTAGCGATCGAACGAACCGAACTCTTCCTGTACAGTGAGAAACGCCTGCGCGTTGGTCACCGCCGAGTCGATTTTGAGCCGGTTGCGAATGATGCCGGGATTCTTCAGCAGCACGGCTTTTTTCTTCGCCGTGAATCGCGCCACCTTCTTCGGATCGAACTCGGCAAACGCTCGTCGGTAGCCATCCCGCCGAAGCAAGATCGTTAGCGCCTTCCAATAGCAACATCTCGAAATGCTTCCGGTCATCGTGAATCGGCACCCCCCACTCACGGTCATGATAGGCGATGAAATGCGGCTTGTTGCCGACCCATCCGCAACGAGTCTTACCATCGGAGATGGGGCAGAGGTGCTTGGTCATCAGCAGCGTAATCGGCTCAAGGATACAGCCGCTTTCTTTATCAGGCTAACAGGACTGAACCATTTCACCTTCATGCGACCGAAGTCGATGCGCACGTGGCGACGAAGTGCGCGCTTCGAGTCGAGCACGACAGGCCCGCAAGGCCCTCGCCAAAACACCACCCAATGCCAGAACGTACGATCCCGTTCTTTGTGCCATTTGACGGCGAGCAGCGCGAGATCCGGCAGGGCCTCCCATGAGGTGAAGGGTACTTCGGTACTTGCCGACCGAATTCCGTACTCCTTGAGCAGCCTGCGAACGTGGTGTGTCTCGGGCCACAACCTCGAATCGTCAGCGAAAATGCCAAGCCGATTCGCCACACGCTGCGCCTGCCGGTAGCTCACACCGGCCAGCGCTGCTACGTTTGCAATGCCACACCCAGTCCGCTCAAGCTGCACTACCGTCTTCATGGCAACTCCAGTTTCAGTTTCCGTCCGCCCGAGATACTGAACCCCTCCCGTCGATAGAAGGCTAGCGTCCCGTCGAATTGAGGAAGCGGTGGCGTGGTCACTTCGAGCCTGTGCCATCCTTTCGATTGGCCGATTCTTTTTGCCTCGCTGAGCACACAGTCCCGACCCCTTGTGATCGATTCGCCTGGCGCACATAGAACTCTGGAATCATCCCAAATGCGCCTTCCGTATAGAGAGCAAAACTTTCATGGAGCGCCAGGAAACCGAGCGGTTCAGGCTGTACCCCATTGCGGGCCAGCAAGACGCTGTACTTCCCATCCGTCATCCAGGATCGAGCCCGCGCCTCTGTCTCCGCCTGGTGAAAACCAAACACGCTTGTTCCGACCATCGCCATGATTTCGCGAAGAAGCTCGCCGACCATCTGAGCGATGATCGGTGCATCATCAGACTGCGCGTGATCGATACGAAGATTCATCAGCTAGTAGGCCGCGATTTGTCAGGTTCATCTGGTTTGTCTGGTTAGTCTGGTTCAACCAAATACGCGAGACAAACCAAATAACGGTCTTCCTACGTTGGCGGACTTTTTCAGCATCCTGTTAGCTCATGAATCGTTGAAGAAGCGCGTATCCCTCGGTCCATTCGCCATGCCCACTGTCGGCATTGATATGCCCTGCCTGGCCGATATCGACGAAAGTGCTCCCCCAAGCAATCGCACTATGTTTGGCATGGGCCAGCGATCCTAGCGGGTCATTCGCGCTGGCGACCACGAGACTCCGAAAAGCGAACGGTGCCATCGGCACCGGCACAAATCCACGCGCCGTGGCAGGGAAGCTTGCACTCTGCGGATCGGGCACCGCCACGAGAAATGCGCACTTCGGAACTACCGCTGACCGATGAGCCCAATGAGCCACCAGGAGACAGGCGAGGCTATGAGCCACCAGCACGGGCGGAGAAGAACAGGCCTGCATGGCAACATCCATCGCACGAACCCAATCCTCGCATACCGGACCGTCCCAATCTTCGAGATTCACGCGCTGCCACTGGGGATGACGCAGCTCCCAGAGCGTTTGCCAATGTTGCGGCCCGGAGTTGCCAATTCCTGGCAGGATCAGAACAGGAGTGTCTCTCTGCACGCAGAGCCCTCTCTAGTAGGCTGCGCAAAACTATTGTGGCACGCTAGACGAATTGATCTGGTTCATCTCGTTGATCTGGTTTGTCTTGTTCATCTGGTTAGTCTAGTTCAACCAAAAAAACCAGACAAACCAGATAGACCAAACAGACCAGACCGACCGACCGAACAGACCAAATGAACAAGACAGGCTGGCAGGCTGTTTCAGCATCCTGCAGGAGCCTGTCCGATGTTGCCGTTCGTCACGAGGCGAGGGAGGGACAGGCAGATGCGCGACCGCAGGCCTCGAAAAACCGGAGGCGTATTCGCCGGAATACGTTGAGGATTTTTCGAGGCCGAGAGCAAGGCAGATGCCTGGACATCGTTCGCCGCAGTAGAACGGTCAATCTCGGACAGGCTCCTAGCAAGGAACATTCACGGCCGGGTCGCACAGCACAGGCGGAATCACCGGGGGGCTCATGTACCGGCTTGAGGGATCCTGGGACCCCATCGATCCCTTAATCGGCGGTCCGCCTGGCATTCCGGGGAGTCCTTGTCCGGCAGAGCCTAACCTCTTCCCGGCACTTGAACTCGTCGTGGAGCCAACCCCAGGAGTCGGCACTAATGTGCGCCCGGCGTTGGCCTGGCCGGAAACCCCGGCACTCGGCGTGGCTTGTGAAGGCTGTACGGCTTGATTCTGAACCGGCGGCGGGGTTGGCACGGGTGACGGCGTTTGCGCGCCACATGGAAACGCCAGAGCGCCAACGACAAATAGGGCGGACATTGTTAAATAGTGCCTCAGCTGAATTGGCCGACGATTCATATGTGATGCGTCTGCGAAATACCACATGGGATCAACCACTCTCGGATAGAAGATTAACTTACCGGGATTCTAACGAGGCAGGGGCAACCACGCAATGCCACTTTTCGTTATCGGTTTCTGCTATAGTACCCCGCTCGCGTGCGGCGGTGCCGACGCACTGTGCGACATGAAGTGGCTGTCGGTCGCAGACACAGGTGCGAAGGATCGAGCGAGCGGAAAGACTGTCGTCAGTAACCAGAGTAGATGAGGGTTGTTCGATGGAGACCTCACAAAGGGATATGCTTCTTGGAACGCTCACTTGGTGGGGCTTTCATGCCCTCCTCATTTGGATGGGGGTCTCGCATTTTTTGTCTAGAGATATTACCGATGGTGGCCTCTTCGCGTCAGATTTGTTCGCCGGCTCTCTCATAGGAGCCACGGTGCTATCTCTTCTCCGGCTGTCGGTGGGCCGCCACCTACTTCGTATCATTGCCCTAATAGGAATTTTGTTAGTCCTGTTTCATGTGTGGCAGGGAAAGGCCCAATGGGGCAGCCTGACCGATGTGGCCATCTGGGCGTACACGTTTTATTCCTTTGGGCCATCGAGTTGGCGGCATTCCCTCTATACCCCACTAGGCGTCTTCGGGAAGTTGAAGACATAGAAATGGCAGAGTTCGCAGGGGACGGGAAAAGGAGCTAGGCTGAGCTACCCCCTTTTCTTCCCGCACCAGCCGAGCGATAGGCAAGGGCAAAAGATGCATAGCTCAATGCTGCTCCGGTCTGGCCAGTGCCGAGGGCTCTCTCGATCGGGAGGCCATAAAACCTTGCTTGGTTAAGGCATCTCCCAGGGATTCTATGATCTAGGCCAGGTTGAGCTCTAACTGGGTCTCCTCCAGGCATAGGCCGACTCATCCATCGCCTGCCAGATTGGATATCCCTGGAAGGTTTCGAACGCTCGTGCTTCCACCCGGACCGGGCGCATGGCGACGCCGAAGAGATAGCCCCCACCAAACCATAGGGGCGTACTCGTCAGGAGTTCGTAGCCCACATTTCCAAGGATGATTCCAGGATTCCAGGCGGTCGCCACTCCAATGGCTACGGTCTCCCACGAGATATCGGCGAACATCCCTGCGGTCGACCACTGCCAGCGAACTTTCCCATAATCCAAGATACTCCCAGCGACGACGAGATCGGCTCCCAAGCGACGGCGGAATTCCGTGAGCTGCTCAGGGTTCGGGAGGGCGCCCGGTTTCAACTGTAACTCCTCAGCTTGGGCGTCCGTCTGTTCTGGCGGGACAAACTGAAACCCCTGTCCCGCAGCAAGACGGCTCATAAGGAGCCAACGGGCCTCCCGCTGAATTTCCCGCAGGGCTTCAGCCACCTGTTTCGATTCCTCCTCAGGCGACAGCATTTCGTTTGCTGTTTTCACAGCGGAGAGGTTCGTGATCTCTAGATCGAAACCAAAGGGCAAGATTGCCACAGAGGGGCGATCATTCAGATTCTCCACCCTGGATTGAGCGGCAGGGTCGAATGCGACGCAACCCATAAGTGCTACGCCAACCATCCAGCCTACGAACGGAATCACGTGCAAGCGGATTGAAAAGGACCTCATAAACGGCTCCCATAGAGGTGAGGTAATGGCTGAAAAAGCATTCGAACGGAACCTGACCTCCCGCGGAGATCATCGCGTCCGTGGCGCTCAGCGACTCGATGGAAAACCGATCAAATCCGATAGACGGAAAGCTGTTGGTGGAGACGAAGAGAAGGAGTATAGTGCACCATCAACCTGCCGAGCTGATGGACGGTGTGCAAGGACAACCACACAGCCGGTTCGGCGCCCTCCCTGGCCAGAGGGGTGCCATAGGCGGCAGCGAGACTCGGAACCTCTGGTTTCAGTCCCGAGGCCAGCTGCGACAGTGCCGCTTCGTCTAGATCCTGGCCTTCTTGGTCTTCTGCCGCAACCTCTGGGATGAGGTTGACCTGCTCAAGAAGTTCCAGCCCACCGAAACAGAGCCATGAGGCAAGCAGACACCAGGTGATGAGGCACAAGACAGCGGTTCGACGATGCATAGGCATGGCATCACTGTAGTCGAGGCACG
Organism: Nitrospirota bacterium; assembly: GCA_005887945.1. Classification (GTDB taxonomy): domain Bacteria; phylum Nitrospirota; class Nitrospiria; order Nitrospirales; family Nitrospiraceae; genus Palsa-1315. The sequence continues at coordinate 13,288 of VBOL01000231.1, read as the reverse complement.
ACGATCAGTCAAATTGGACCAAGGTCAGAAACAGTCCCTCCAAATCGTGCACGAACTCCTCGTAGAGCAGGGCGATTTTCCTCTCATTCCTTATCGCTCCATCTCACCTACCTGATGTGCTGATCCACCGTGCTTCGCTTAATGAAGTGAAGGGCGTAACCATCGAGTCAAGCCACCATCCAGCGTAACAGAGTGCGCTGCACCCCTGCTTCAACTTGCCGACGATTCATATTTGATGCCTAGGCGATATACCACATCGGATTAACCAGTCTCGGAGAGATGATCAACGTAGCAGGATTCTAACTAGGCAGGACAACCACGCAAACCGCATGCGCAGACGAGTCGCTCCAACAAAGACTCCTGAACTTTTTTCTTCTAGCTCATGTGTCCCTACGGCAGAAAGGAGAGATCTGCCGGTCGAAAACACCCACGGCAATTCGCAGACTCACATGGTCGAGACACCCATCCACGCCGCTTTACGGATCGGAGGCTCCTTCGCCGTTCCACTCATGCGAGCTGTTGCAGCATCGTCACGCTCTTCTCCCCAGATCCGAGAAATCAGTAAATTCACAACCGCACCGATGCCAGTGAGTATACTGAGCATGAACAGCATGGCCACGACGCTGAAGATCCAAGTGTCAAAAAAATTCCTTGCAGAGACCATGACCACACCTCCTGAAGGAAGGTGATGTGCTGACTGATAGGTCTTTGTGCCTTGAACATGGGAGCCTTTCTGACTTTATTCTACACCCCAGTTGTGAGTGAAACCAGGTCACGCCCACAGGCAGGGATGCTGTTCAGGACGTCACCGACTCCGCAATGTTGGATTGCGCCACCCGACTCGCTATCTGGACGCTTCAACGAACTCGCCTGCGCCCCATATTCAACGCATACGATTGTTGTGCTTGTCCCGGAAGATTTTCCGGCTCTGTTTATTCTCCCTATTCTGGATGCGGGCCTGTTCTCGAGCTCCAATGTGACCATCGGCTCCCGCTCGCGCCTCAACACGGTCCACATGCGCCTGTCCGCGCTCCAGCTGCGACGCCTCTTTATTGGTGAGGGTACCGGATCGGACTCCTTGCTCGATGCGGCCTTGCTGATTGATATTACGTTGAACATCGGCTTGCATGCGCTGAGAGGAGGCTGAGTTGGGATTGCCGGTCACATCGTTATGCTTCAGCCGGTTGATCGCTTCAGACTCCCGATTCTGCGCGCCCTGAATGCGGGCCGCTTCCTGCTGTGACAGATTTCCATCCTTGAGCGCCTTGGATTCCATCCGGTCGATCCGGGCCTCCCCACGCTCCAATCTCGCCGCCTCGCCGGTGCTCAACTTGCCGAACTTCAACCCCTGTTCAACCCGCGTTTCCTGGTTGATATCCCGCTGCACCTCCGTCCCGACCGACTGGGCCAAGACTGGGGATGCAACCGGTATGACGATCATGACCCCGAGGGCCACCTTGTGAAAATCCATAACATCCTCCTTTATATTAGAGAGCCCCTCATCGAGTTCTGCAGAACCTGACCTCATGACAGTCTAGAGGTCCAGAAACGCCACTTCCACTCCCTCTAACACATAAAAAAACGGAAGACCTCCTTACTCGTTGACACGGGAAAAATGTCAGGGCAGCATCCTCGCCTCAATTTGCCGACGATCCATATTTGATGCGTCTGCGAAATACCAGATTGGATTAACCGATCTCGGAGAGAAGATCAACTTCGAGGGATTCCAACGAGGCAGGACTACCACGCGATACTGGCACGCCGAGACGTGACATTAGCCCTGGAGAGGGCCTTCCAATCCTCTTCACCTCTCCTTAAGGGAGTGGCCCAGGCTGCCCTTTACTGCGCGCAACATTCTCACCCACCCAACCCCGAGCGCGCCGAGACGCGCTCTTGTCCCAGGCGAGCACAGTTTCACCGTGCGCGTTCTACGAGCAAGAAGGGCACCTGGCCGCTCCCCCCTATCCTTCGGAGGCCGCGCGTTGCGCGAGCACAGAAGATCATCAGGCTCCATCCCCTCCTCTGCTCCAACCATCTACTAAAGGGAGTGGTCGAGGCTGCCCTTCACTGCGCGCATCGAACGACCCTCATCTTTTTTCTAAATGATCCTTCCAAGCTCGCTTGCTTCCCTCTTTTGGAATGGCACCCGTGTTGGTCCCACTGCGGCCGTCGAGCGAGGCGCCCTCTGAGGGCGCGCGCTCCGGGAGCAAGGGATCGGCACGGGTGGCATTCTCCCTTTTCACCGTGCGCGTTCTGCGAGCAAGAAGGATGGTCTGGCGGCTCCCTTCCCTTCCAAGCTTGCCCATTTCTCTCTTCAGAGGGCTGCCTGCTCTTTACTCGTATCCAGCGAGGCGGCTGGTGTGATCTCCATTGCGCGCATCGAGCGACCACAGCTTCACCGTGGGGGCTCTGCGAGCAAGGAGGGCACCTGACCGCTCCCGAATGCCTCATCCCCCTCCGCCCCTGCCCGCGCCTTCCATTGGAGGCTGTAATACTCCCCGCGATCCCGCGCCCAGGGATCGAACACATTCACCACCGTTTGGAGTTCACGGGCCAGTTCCGGTATCGTCCGCAGCAGCACTCGTTTCAAGGGAGAGACTTGCTGCTCATGGCCGTTGGGCTTTCCCTGCTCCATCATCTCCGGGCCCGGTCCATTGTGCATCACCCAATCGACACCGAGGGTGGTGTAAAACTCCGGGCGAAAACTGGAGGTGAAGAACCGATCGCTGAAGAGGCGACGCGAGGCGTTGAGAATAAACACGACGAATTGGGTTTCAGAAATGGCAAAGCCATGCGGCCGCCTGAATTCCGCCAGCCACCCGACCACGGTATCGACATCCTCGATGTTATCGATCAGGTTGCCGTGTGGATGCCCCAAACAATCGGTGATGGGCGAGCCGTCGTCATTCAGTTGCGCCTCGGTGATTTTCTTGGAAGCGTCGCACTGGTGTTGTCCGTACACTTCACGCAACGTCTTCACGAGCTGCTCCTGCGTGGTCCGCTCATTCGAATCCTGCTCGTGCTTGTCGGCAAAATCATCGAAGCTGGTCAATTGCTTCAAGCCGTACTGCCGGCGGAACTCGTTATAGCGCGGGACTCCCCGCTCCCGGTCCCTGATGAGATCCAGCGCGGCTACGTCGATCTGTTGGGTGGGGGATTGCAGGCGAGACATCTTCAGGTTTTGCAAAAATTGCGGATGGTTTTGCAGCGTCAGGAACCCCAGCCTCTGGCGGCCCATGCTGAGGGCCCAATTCGCCAGACCCTTTTGCCGCATCGCCTCGGTAGCCTTGCCCCGGAAGGTTTCGACCACCGGTACTTGCTGTCGGATGACGTTCGGCTCCTTGTTCCATTCACGGTATTCGATCAGATCCGGCAACAATGGGTGTAACCGGTACACCGTGATGAACTCCTCGGGGAAATTGAAGGGGGAACCGAAATGGTTGACGCCTCCATTGATATGGTCGTCGTTTTTCAGATCCCAACGGTCTACTTTGTTCGGATCGAGCAGGCCCACTAGCGGCACTCCCTCATACACATGGTTGCCCAACCCGAAAATGCCCGGTCCGCCGGCCAGCGCTGCATAGAGGCTGTTCGCCTTCTTCGCGTCGTTCGTGTCGCCGAGGCGGCGCACGACTTCCTTCAGCGCGTCCGCCACAACCTCCTGCTTTGCAAAGACCCCGCTCCAGTTCGCTTTCATGCCCCGATTCAACGGTTCGTCGTAGAGCAGTTGCGTGGTCCATTCGATGGTGTGGATTTTGGCAATCTCAGCCGCAACGACCAGCCGGGCGACTTCGAACAATTCGTTCGGCGTGACGTCTTTGTAGCGGATGACGTGATCGGGGTTGACGGGATTTCATAAGCCACTGTCCCCATCGGGCCGGTGAGCAGCCTGCTTCCGGAATTGATCCACAAAGGCGTTGTGTTCCCTGGCAAAGACGTTGTGGTAGAAGCTGGTCCCGATGCTCCAGTTGTCCGGAAAGGCCGTGGCCTCCTGACCGGACCACTCAGGATTGATCGGGTCACCCGGTTCAAAGACCGGCAGGTATCCCAGCTTGTCGCCCGCTCCCGCCCCCTCTCTGAGCGGCGTCAGCAATAATTTGGCCGGGTTTTTCGGATCGTGCTTCACTCGCTTGCCCGACCGCTCGTCGTATCCATAGAGCTGGGAGGCATCCCACCAGGCGGTGACGTGATTCGCGGTGGTCTTCGGCGCCCGCGTGAGATAGGTCTTGCCGCCCTGCCTAAATGACCTGGGCTCCGTGCCTTCAGCGATGTAGGCCGCATCGATCTTGTCGTCAGGACGGCAACCCAGCTTCTTGGCGTCCTCGCCCGTCAACGGCTGCTCGATGTTCTTGACCAGTTGCGCCGCGCAGCCGACGGCCATCCACTCCGGCCGGTTGTGTCCCTCTACCAGATGCGAGAACCAGTCGTGGGTCATGAACTGGATCCAGAACGCCGCCAGCACATTGAAGAACGGCGCCTTCTTGTACTCGCACGCGGCCTCTTTTGCACCCCCCGGCAGGCCGTAGCCGTCGCGACATCTGTCCGGCTGCGACTGCGTGCGGGTGAACAGCCTTCGGCTAATGGTCTGTGGGTCGGGCTTCAACAGACCTAATCGATCCCCATGGCGATTCTTGGTCAGCTCATTCAGACCCAGATCGGGAAACGTGGTGTCGAACTCCACGTTCCGCGCAAAGAGTTGATGCGTCGATCCCATCAGCGGATTGCGGATGTCGTTGCAGGTGCCTGTCAGGGTACGGAAGCGAATTAACTCTCCTCGACAGACCTGCGTCTGGTCGCCACCGACAGATTTGAAGTCGGGATGGCCCTGGAGTAATCGCATTTCCGGCCAGGTGTTCAGCACAGGCCCGGCCTCGCCGTCGCGGCCTGTGACGTAGGCCTCGTAGGTCTTGTTGTTGTCGAAGAGATTGAACTTGATGAGCTCGATACGTTGGACCTCCAGCTCATAGAGCGCGCCGTTGATCCCGTGTGCGTTTGGGCCGATCACTTTGGAATTAGCCAGAAGCCGCGCAGGAGCGAGAGACGTGGCATCGCCGGCGGCCCAATAATTTGGCCAATCCAACCATGGCCCCTCCCTGAGTTTCTCTGCATGCTTACCTCCGAGGCACCGCGCGGTGGTGCCGGGAACCTTCCCCAAGAAGCGTTGCTCTCTGGTCTTCGCGACTGTCTGAATATCTCGTTGTAGGAGCATCTCTGCACAATCTTTCGTGGAGTCCACGAAGATATCGAAAGGACTGTGCCCGGCGCAGGCACCGAGAGCACAGAGTCCCGTAACGATCACAAGCCGTGACCATTTACCTATTTGTCTCATAGACAGCTCTCCTCAACGACAGGAAGCAATGAAGACAGGCATCGTAAGAAAGACTAGGGGAAAAGAAACAGGAAGGAAAGCAAAATATCAGGGCACGTCTTCCGCGCAGCGCACGCCGAGCGTCGGCCCCCAGTAGGTCACATCGTCCCACCCTCGATAGCTTACCTGAAGATTTAGCGGTTTCTCATTCCATTCCCCGCCCCGCAACACGCGGAAGGAGCCGCGCAACGGTCCCTGTGGATCGCGGGGGGAAGATGCCTGGTAGAAATCTTCCGCGTACCAATCTTTCACCCACTGTGACACACCGCCGATCAGGTCGAAAACCCCATAGGGCGACGCTGTCGCCGCCTGGCGCCCGACCGGCTCGGTTCCTCTGGTCCCGGGCTTGAGTTCTCCATTTCTCACACGGCTTTTCACGGCTTCCCCGTCATTGCCCCAGGGGTAGCGGCGACCATCCGTCCCTCGCGCCGCCTTTTCCCATTCGGCTTCTGTCGGCAATCGTTTACCTTGCCACTGGCAATAGGATCGAGCCTGGTTCCACGTAATGTTGGTCACGGGATGCTGCGCGCGCTGAAGGTCCTCGAACGTCAGGCGATCTTTGGGCGGCGTGCAGCCTCCTCCTTCAACGCACTGTCGGTACTGCGCGTTCGTCACTTCGTATTTGTCTAACCAGTAGGAGCTGAGATGCACTCGATGTAGAGGACGAGCATCTTGCAGCCCGTCCTCCGCACCCATCAAAAATTCTCCGGCTGGAATCACGACCATCCCCTGCGGTTGAGCGATGCCGCGCTGGGCCAACTGCTTCAGTTCTTCTTCCTGTACAGCCCGGAGTTGGTCGTTCACCCGCGCGATCGCCTCCTCGTCCTGTGCACTCGGCGCTGGATCCCGCACCGGACTCGGCTGTACGCGCGGCGAGACGACCGCCGGAGAGTCGCTCTTTGACGATGCTCCGGCAACCTGAGCCGGAGCCGGTGGCATCGAGGCAGTGTCCGTGTTCCTTACCGTCTCGATGAGCACCGTGGTACGGACGACTTCTTGGGCAAGGCCTTTGTCCTCACCGCCCCCCTTGGCATTCTTCCTCCCTCTCCCGATTATCGTAAAGTCGAAATCCGGGATATTTGCGAGGAGAGGCGTGGCATAGGAGATCGGCACCGCAAAGGACATCCCTTCCGGCACGATGCCGGAAGGATGGGCGAATTTGGTGGTCATCAGGCCGACCACCTCCCCGCGTCGATTGAAGATGGCCCCTCCGCTATTGCCGGGGTTGATTGCCGCATCCACTTGAAAGACCCGCTGGACGCCCTTCGTCCGCACCGCCGCGATCCGACCGCGGGTCACGGACGCTTCTCGGAGACCGAACGAAAATCCGACGGTGATGATTTCTTGATCGAGTCGGACGGCACCCGCATAGCCGATGGGCGCTTCCGTCAGTCCCACCGTTTCAATCTTGAGCAAGGCTAGGTCGTGTTCGGAATCGGAGCTGATGAGGATCGCCGGCGCGCGGAAATCCCCTACGGTCACGACGAAGATCCGCTTCGCATTGGCGACCACGTGGTCCGCCGTCAAGACATACCCGTCGCTATGGACAATGACCCCGCTCCCCGCCGGCTTCGCGGCTGGTGCGTCCGGTCGCTCGGCCCCCCAGAGGCTGCTGGAGCCGGCGACGATCATCACCCATAGAAAAAATGCTATTCGTCTCATGGTCGAATCGGGATCACCACACTAATCGCACCGGCATTTTGCCCGAGTTTTAGTCCCTCCCGAGGATAGCCGGTCCGGTCCAGTTCCCCTTTGGGGTCGCCGTGACAATCCAGGCATTTCCTAGTCGTATAGAGCGGAAACATCAGGCGCAACGACCCGCTCTTCACCGTGACTTCGCTGATTACTTTCTCTAGGGGGTACGAGGGATCGGCAAACGCCTCCAACGCCGTTCGTTCAACAATATCCGGCGCGTTCAGGGAATTGCGAGGCGCCAGCGCCGTCTGCTTCAGCCGCACGTGTGTCCGTTCAGTGAATCGGGTGGCCACTCGCGCGCCAAAGATCGCGGGAATGAACTCTTTGAGTCCGCCATCGCGTCGATTGATCTCAGGTTGGGCTTCCGCGACCACCTGTTTGCTGACCAAGGCCAGCTCTTTGAGTAGCTTCTTCGCCCGGGCCGGAATTCGCGCCACCTCAAGATCTCGCAGGTCGGTACCTGAGCGACTGCGAAAGACGTCCAGTAATTGTCGCTCAAACACGTCAGGTGTAAAGTCTTTTTCCGTTTTCACTTGCTCATCGAACAGAACTTGATGCTCGTTGATCACATTTCGACCGGAATCGAGCAGGACCGCCAGGAGACGAGCAGTCGTCTCGAGTTCAATGATGGTTTGAAGGGGAGCGCCGGATTCCGGCCGGGGATCCTTAGCACAAGCACCTTCGCCGCTTGCCCAACCGGCCACGGCACAAGCCAAGACCGATGCGATAACCCACCGCAGGCGACTAGTCATAACGTCGACCCTGCTGCGTACGCATGGTGGAAAAACTCGTGAGGCGCGGTCCCCTATCCGCTACGTTGCGGACAGGGAACCCCTCACCGACAAATGTTACTTTTGGTCACAGGTGAAGTCAAGACGTGCAAGCCGCCTCCCTCACTCACCGGGACCGCTGGATGTCGATCATGACGTTATCGGCGTCAAGCTCGACCGTGACGTGAACCCCTTCCTGAAGCACGGAAAGTTTACTGCCCGCGAGCGCATCCACGTCGAAGCGTTCAAACCCCTCCGGGGTCGAGAGCTGAATCTCGCTCCAGTACGGATCGGCATAGTGGAGCGTCCCGACAATCATTCGATGGTCGGCGAACGCACGTCCTGCCCTGGTGACATCCAACAAGACGTTTCCCGAGTCCACCAGCATGAGTACGGTCTCTCCCTTCCTGGCCTCATGCAACCCCACTCGATCGGCTTTGTTGGGGCTGATAGTACGCAACTGTAGATTATCCGGCGTTTTGACGAACAGCATGCCGGACTCGATCTTTGAGATGACCCCGGCGAAGCCATGATGAGCCTCCCTCATCACCTCCTCGGCTTGCGCGCCGGTGACAGAGTAAACAGGCGCGACCATCATGATGGACGCCAACACCACTACGTGACGACTGATCCTCATCACTTCACCTCCTCCCCTGAAACGCTGGTGCCTCGGGCAAGCAGCGTCGGCCTTCTCCCTTTTCAACGACAGCCGCCCGCTGCTCGCCCGGTACGGCCTACCTACCGCCCTGCTTAGAACCCGTCTCCCTTAATGAGCCGGAGTCGGCACAGAAATTTTGTATTCCTCAAAGGGCGTCGCCAACACCGCTATTCTGAAGAGCTCGTCTGCTGCCTTTGGGTTAATTCCGTACTCACGATTCTTGAGCATCGTGAACCACTTTGCCATTCCAACCCGCACTGTCTCGACATCGCCCCGTATCGCCGCTTTCTTCATAAGACTCATCTCGCTGAGATACGGTTCCCAATTGGCTGGTTCATTGTTGGTGGTGGGATACCTGCTTTTATAAAAATTCACCGAGCTGGTGAGTTCATCCATCCAATTCGTCGTTTCAGCTAATGCAACCCCCCCGGCGAACAGGGCCAACGCGCAGGAGACTGCAACGATTGTCACAAGTATTGATTTCATGGGAGCCTCCTTTCTTCATTCAATCGAAGGTTGTCGACGCCGACGAAGCTAGAACGCCATGTGCGCATAGCCAGTTCCGCAGGCGTATTATCAGAAAACATCCTCATCATCGTCCCACCTCCTTTCCTTGTTGAGAGCTCACAACCTCCCGTACAGGCTGACTCTGATATCCCCTCTGACTCGGCGCCATTCTATCGACGGCAGCGAACGAAGCCCATCACCCGAAGGATGGATTTTTCTTCCACTCTTTGGGTGAGCGCCTCTCATTGCCAATTTCACACTCTGGAGCCTGGATGCTGCGCACATCTTCCTCCTCAGGAACCGCCTGGATCGAACACGTCGTCGAGCCAGTAATCGCAGCCTCCGGGCTTGCATGCACGACGACCCTCGTACGGCGTATTGATCGTGTGATCCGGCACACTCAACGGTCTCTCGGTCCCGATCTCTGGATCGAGGGGCACCGCCGAGGTTAACGGTTCGGGCGGCTTGACGCCGATTGCGAAGTTGTACAACTCGTCCGCCGCAACATCATTAATGCCATGTGAGCGCCTGAGCAGCATCTTTAAGAAGTGATCCATTTCGACCTTCACGATCTGCTCGTCCCCTCGGCCTATTCCTTCCTGCACCTTCATGAGCTTTTCAAAGTAGGGGGCCCAATTGCCTGTGGGATAACTCGACTTGTAGAAGGTCGCGGCGGTCACGATTTCGTCAGCCCAGGTTCCTGCGGCCAGAACTGAACCCCCGGTCCACAGGCACACCCCCAGGACAACGGTGAGCGTAATAGCCAATGTCCTGTTCATAGCTGCCTCCCTTCCCCCACACGCTGTGTTTCTCCTTCGTGTGGTTGTGCTCAATTCCTCCCGGTCCCTCCGGATCGGTTGGAACCAACATGATTCGGAACGCCCCTCTCGCGACCACCAGGCCCTCATAGCCACCACCTCCTCAAGATGATCGAGACGTGAGGCCGCCCATCTCGGCTGAAACGCACGTCTGCGCCTAAACGATGGATGGTATCGTACGCACTACGTCCACAGACGACTATTACCCAAAGGATAGTTTTTGCGTACACCGTTCAGGTGAGGGATCGGAAGAAGCGCGTACGTTACTTGCTGTTGAGATAGGTCAGGATCGCTTCGACCCGGCCGGCGACGCCGAGTTTGCGATAGATGTGGTGGAGGTGAGTTTTCACGGTATCGGCAGAGACGCACAACTGATCGGCGATGTCTTTATTGCCACGCCCGGACGCAGCACAAGCCAGAATCTCACGCTCACGCTCGGTCAGCAGTGCGACGGCGGCGGCGGTCCCGCTCCCAGCCTCTTGCATTACGGAGACCACGTTCCGAGCAAAGCCGTCCGGCATGAAGGGGGAATGAACTCGTTTCCCCCGGTAGGTGGCTCGGATGATGCGAAGAAACTCGGCATGGTCGGCATCCTTCAGAATGTAGCCGCAGGCGCCGGCTTGAACCGCCGCCACGATTCTCGCATCTTCATCATGAACCGACAACATCAACACCTTCACGTCAGGGAGACAGCTCCTGATCAGGCGCGTGGCCGTGACCCCGTCGAGTCTCGGCATATCTACGTCCATCAGGATCATATCGGGTTTGGTTTTCATCGCCAGATCGAACGCCTCGCGCCCATCGGTCGCTTCTCCGACCACTCGCAGGTCCGGTTCGCGCTCGAGGAGCAGCCGAAGGCTTTGCCTAAAGAGCCGTTGATCCTCGGCAATCAGCAATGTGGCCGGCATAGGCCTCCTGATTCAGCGGCAGTTCGACGGAAAAGACCGCGCCGCCGGAAGAACGATTCTCCGCTCGAATCCTCCCCCGATGGGCCACCACTACGAGGCGGCAAAAGTGCAGCCCCAGCCCTCGTCCGGTCCTGATGTCTCCGGGATCTTTCCTCTTAAAAAACATCTCGAACAGATGAGGAAGATCCTCAGGAGCGATGCCGGGTCCTTCATCCGCAACCTGAATGGTGGCCTGGGAGGATGACGCGCCACGAGACTCGCGATCCGTATATCCTCGCGCCTCCGCTTGAACCGTCACAGTAATCTTTCCTCCTTGTGGAGAAAACTTGAGTGCATTGTGAACGAGATTGATGAGCACCCGTAACAGGCGGCGACCATCGGCTGTAATCGCGACATCCTCCTCCGGCATCTCGAGATGAAAGGCAATTCGCTTCGCGGTGGCTTCGGTTCGGAAGAGCTGCACCACGTCAGCTACCAGGCTGTTGACCGACACCGTCGAAGTCAAGAGTGGCAGCCCGGAGTAGCTTTCTTGATATACATCCAGCATGTCGTTGATCATGCCAAGCAACAGGTCGAACGTCAATTGCATGTCGTCCCACCATTGTCGCTGCGCGGCCGGCTGCGATCCTTCGTCTTGTGCAAGCAGCTCCAACGTCTTCTTGATCCCCACCAACGGATTACGAATATCGTGGGTCAACTGCTCTTCGAGACGCTTCTTTTCGGTGAGGTCGCTCAGCTGTACCATCACGGCGACCGGCGATCCGGCGTTCTCCACCGGCACCAGATCGACTTCCATAATGAGCGTGCCTTCAGCCGGCGAGGGCATCCACATCTCGCCGGCGGGCTCTTCTTTCTTGGTGACAATGACCGCTTCCAACGATCGGCGCAACCGGGCACGATCCTCCTCCCGAAATAGATCCTCTACTTTCATGCCGATCAGATGATCGGCAGGTGTGCACAGTTTAATCTCGCCTCGACGATTGACATCCTGAATGATTCCCTCCTCGTTGACGAGCAACCTGGTATCCGTCGAATGATCCCACAACATCCGATAGTGCTCCTCGGAAGTTACCAGCTCCTGGTTTGCTCGTTCGAGTTCGGCCACATACTGCCCCCGCTCCCGTGATGCACGTTCCAGCCGCTCCGCTAATTCATCGAAACTCGAGGCCAAGGTATCGATCTCCACAATGCCGGCAGACTGCGTGGCCATCATCGGCTTCTCACCGCTCTGCTGTCCTAAGAGCTGCACTCGCTCGACCAGCGCGTTGATTGGCTGCACAATGCGGCGACCGAGGCGCCATCGAAGCAGTGCGACCACGGCGAAAACCAGCATGCCGAACGCTGTGAGCTTCCACACAAGTAGACGCAACGGCGCATAGGTTTCGTTGGGATCTTGGCTGACGAGGATGGACCACGTTTCCCCCTGGACGATGCCTGGTCGGAGTGCCACGGATGCGATCCCGACGATCCCGCCTCCTTGACCGTGAGCATCGTCCTGGACTTCCATCCAGGCAGCCTCGGATAAAGAGAAGCCCGATGCGCGTGAGTCTCTTAGCGGTCCAATAAGAGCCGTATGTTGTCCGGGTGGGAGGAGCGGACAGGCCACCACCGTCCCCTGGGGTCCGACCAGCATGACATGACCGGTACCGCCGATCCTACTTCGGAGGACCGAGGTCAAGAGCTGGTCCTTCTCGATCACCGCCTTTAACGCGCCCAACACAGCTCCAGCCTCGTCGACGATCGGCACGGCGACCTCCAAATACCCATGTCCCGTTTCGTCGAGACGCAGATCCCCCACCCATAATCGTCGCTGTTCGAAGATGACCGGCCACCAAGGTTGCCTACTGTAATACGTCCTGGTGTCTTCGCTGCTCACCCCGCCGACCGAATGGCCTCGCCGATCGAGGATTATCAGTGATCCAAAATACGGCCGTTGCGACTCCTTCCACCGCTCAAGGACCGGCTGGTCGAAGGTCAGCCGGGTGCCTTCTCGGACTGCTTCACGGACCTCCGGTAGGGAGCTGAGCCGTTCCACCCACTCGATTTCCTTCTCCAGGATCAACCCGACTTTATCTGCACTCTGGCGGGCAAGTTCCTGAAACCCGAGGCCGATGGCCTCGCGGAACGAGTGTTTTGTCTGCCAATACGCATAGGCCAAGCCGAATGCGCCGGAGAGCAAACCGATGGAGAGGACGGAGAGCGTGATCGAGCGCTGAAGACTGACCCGCTTCCTCATGGGGCACCAGTGAGTAATGCCCGATGGTGCAATGGAGGTACTGCTGCCCTTTATCCAACGCTTCCAGACAGGGAATGTCAAGGCTCTGCAGCAACCTGTGCGCCATGCAGATAATGCGATTTCGGCATGGATGGCATCGTCTCTGACTTTCCTGACCGGCTCTAGCCCACCTCCTTCCTCCGTCTGGCGGCACATTCGACATTGAAACAACACGGGCGACCCCCACACCAAAGTAGGAGGTCGCCCGTGGATGGCGCTTCGGACGCCGACGGTCTCTCTATGTCCAATCGGCCGGTGGGCCAGCCCACCGAAGATACCGGTACGGCTT
>VBOL01000005.1 GCA_005887945.1 Nitrospirota bacterium | reverse complement strand
AACCAAAACAACATCTGTCTTAGGCCTTGTCACTCTCTGTGGCATCACCACCAGGCCGTTCGCGATGATACTCGAAAGGCACTCTACTCCTCAGCCCCATCAAATGCAAGCGATGATGCAATCACGCGCGATGCCATGTACCATCTAATAGGCAGCGGGAGCAGAAAGCGGTCGCTGAGAAAAAAGCGGAATGGCGTGTAAACTATCAAAATTTAGCGCTGTTTGTCCGCGAACCAGGAGCCCGACTTGACCGATCGCCAGCGACTGATCTTCGACCGTCACGACGAGCTGTCCGTCAAAGAAGGCTTCGATAAAGTCCTTGCTGAAAATGGTATTCCGCTGGATTCGCAGGGTATGCCAGGAAACCGCCTTGGGCGTAATCGACGACCGCCCTAGTCTCGTCTCCTTTCCATCCACCACCCGGCCCACTTCCAGTGTCTTCGTCACAAGATCAACCACCGCCGCATAGAAGTGCGTGGCATCATTCACCCCAAACACCACTCCACCCACTCCCGTCGCGGCGTCGACGGGAAATCGCATCCTGACCGACACATCTGGATATTCATACTGAAACCCATCGGCGACGATCAAACGGTAACAGCTCACGGCCTGACACGATGAATTCACCACCAGAATGTTGGACGCCGAGGGGGCATCAGTGTCCGCCTTGATCGTCCAGTCCGCAGCCGGCCCCTCGCCAATCCCCAGCATCGAGAATCCGGCAGGAGCCTCGCCAGACTCCTGCTGGTCGAAGGTCCACCGATTAAACAACCCCCCTTGGGCCTGACCTTTCAAGTTGGCTTCTTTTTCCGTCCGGCTCTCTGCCTGAATGGCTTGGGACCGCTCGACACAGAAACTCCACTCTCCGGCGATCACGGCTGCTCCGAGTACAACGGAGACCATGCCGATACGCCTTGGCTTCATGCGTATGACACGTTCTCTCACGTCTATCCTCTAGATCTCTTCTTACTTCGGTGGTCGTTTTTTGATATCGAGAATGTCTTGCTGGAACCGGTCGCGCGCCGCTAAGATGGCCTTCCGCCGTTGCCACCGACCCCAGGTCCACCATCGAAGACGATCCCGAAACGTGACGCCCGGTAGTGGAGCACTTCCACCGGGCGCATGCTGAAACTCATAGCCCTGGTGCGACGCGCGATTCTCGAAGAATCGCCGGTAGAGGTGATCGTACAATCCTTTGCCTGAGTCGCCTACGCCCACGGCACCCTCCCTACAATAGCAGGTCCAATTGGTGGCTTTCCGTCGCCGGAGGCGAACAGGTCTGACGTTGACAGACATACACCGTTGGCTGCCCGTTCACACTCGTCTTCCCTGCGGCAAGCGCCAAGTCGGATTCCCCGGCACGACGAGAGGCTTCGACCACCAGCACCGCACGATTCGGCAGATAGCGTCGATGGACTGTAGAGAGCAACGCCTCGGTCATCGGATCGCCACGAGTCCCGACAACAACAATCTCTTGTGGCGTCGTCAGATACCAATCCAGCGCACATAGCATGGCCGATGAGCCATAGGCGTTGTGTTCCATCACGCTCCGGAACACACGGAACAGGTGCTCGGCCCGGTCATGATACCGCTGCTCTCTTGTGAAGGAGAAAAGCCTCAACAAGACCAAGGCGACAACGGCATTACCGGATGGGATCGCACTATCGGTACCGGACTTCATGCGATGGAGGAGGGCTTCGTGGTCGCGGCTGGTATAAAAACACCCACCCTCCGCCTCATCCCAATATACCTCCAGCAGATGGTCCGTCACCTCGCGGGCTTGATCCAGATACCACCGATGCGACGTTGCCTCAAACGCGTCCAGCAACGCGGCGGCGAGACAGGCTGCATCGTCCAGATAGCCGTTCAAGCGCCCTTTCCCTGCACTGACGGTACGATAGACTCGCCCGTTCTCAACCGCATAGTCCAACAGGAATGTGAGCGCCCGTTCCGCAGCTGCCAGATAAGTGGGATCCCCGAACGCGTGATAGGCGTCGAGATAGGCGGACACCATCATCCCATTCCAGCTCATGAGAATGTTGTCATCCCGCTGCGGCTTCATCCGTTGCTCGCGTGCTGCAAGCAACTTCATCCTGGCAGGCCGCAACAAGGACTCCACCTCCTCTTGCGCGTCGGGCGCGAGCTGAATCCCACCGAGCCGATTCAACACGTTCTTGCCTTCAAAATTGCCGCACTCCGTCACCCCATAATGCCGGCAGAACTCCTCAGCCATTTCAGCGCCCAGCACCGCGGCAATCTCTCCCCGCTCCCAGACGAAGTAGCTTCCCTCATGCCCCTCACTGTCGGCATCCTGCGCAGCAAAGAAAGCGCCGTCCGGATGTGTGAGTTCACGACGAACATACTCCAACGTCTCTTCCACGACCTCACGCAACCGATTTTCTTTGGTGAGACGCCATCCATCGAGGTAGATCCGCACCAACTGAGCGTTGTCGTAGAGCATTTTCTCGAAATGGGGAATCAACCACTGGCCATCCACCGAGTAGCGATGGAACCCGCCGCCAAGATGATCGTAGATCCCTCCGGCGGCCATGGTTTTAAGCTGTAAGAGCACCTGCTCTTGATGGGAGACATCTTTCGTCCGAGCCGTCTGGCGCAGTAACAAGTTGAGCGGGGGGACCGTTGGAAATTTAGGCCCCTCACCGAATCCGCCATGAACCGGGTCGAAAAACTGCACTAAGTTCTTGGCCGCTTCATCGAGCAAACGATCCGTCAATGGATCGGCCGACGGCTGCGGCGTTCCTATTCGCAGCAACCCGGTTTTCACCTTCTCCACATTCTTGCGGACATCGTCTCGATGATTCCGATAGGCCTCGACGACACCGCGCAAGACATCGGGAAATCCCGGCAGGTTGTAGCGGGGTGCCGCCGGGAAATACGTCCCCCCGTAGAACGGTTCTTGATCAGGCGTAAGAAACATCGTCAAAGGCCACCCGCCGCCCCGTCCCAGAAACACCTGTGCGGACTTTTGGTAGATATCGTCCAGGTCCGGGCGCTCTTCTCGATCGACCTTCACGTTGATGAAGTCCTGGTTCATGAGCCCGGCAATCTCGACATTTTCGAAACATTCATGTGCCATGACATGGCACCAGTGGCAGGCCGAGTAGCCGATCGACAACAGAATCGGCTTGTCCTCTGCTTTCGCCCGCGACAAGGCTTCCTCGCCCCAGGGATACCAATCCACCGGATTCTCCGCATGCTGACGAAGATAGGGGCTGGCTTCCGTGATGAGCCGGTTCGGGAAACGGTCCGCTTGTGTGGTTGGATCTATCATCAACTCTTCATCCTCGCAATTTGTCATAGTACCTTGCCCGTAGCCGCTCTGCAACGGACCTGTCAGTCTATGTTATAGTTCCGCGGTACCTTGAAAGGTTCACTTCATGAACGGCTCGACGCGCAGCTGCTCCCCGTCCCTTGTTGTGGTCACTCTCCTGGGAATCATCCTCGTGCTGCTCCCCCTGGGGACCGAGGGCTTGGGGCAATCGGAGGAAGACCATCGTGCATGGCTTCGAGCGCTCGACAGCCTGTCAAACGAACGCATGCTCGCCGACGTGACGACGCTCAGCAGTTCTTCATTCAACGGCCGACAAACAGGAACAACGGACGATGCTAGCTCTGCGAAATGGATCGCCGATCGATTCCTTGCTTCTGGCCTCTCCCTGGCGAGCACGCGCATTGATCCAACCGGTCCTCTAGTGCCGGGCCGTGGAGGCGCGACTGGATTTATGACCAAAATAGTCACAGTACCGAAAATTGCACCGGGCCCCTTGCTCCGCATTTCGACAGCCAGCGACTCGCTCACCAAGCAGCTTGGGACAGACTATCTCCCCATCTTTGATTCACCCTCAGTTGAGGTTCGCGGGCCGATTGTGTTTGTCGGCTACGGAATAGTCGACGCGACGCATGGCATTGACGACTACGCCGGAATCGATACCACCAACGCCATTGTTCTGTTTCTCCGCGGCAAACCCATATACTACAAAGGAACCATCAGCCACGCGGATAAGGTGGGTCTTGCACGCCAGAAAGGCGCTCTCGGCTATCTCACAGCCACAGGCCCAGTGCTCAGCCCCTATGAAGCGCGGCGCGGCGTCACGGGAGAACCCAGTGCCTTTTATGGACTCTCCCCCCCTTCAGAAACACTCCCAGGAGCCTGGATCAGTACCACTCTGGCCGAACAGATCCTCGCCGCTCCCGATCACGCACAACCAAGTCGGCTGCATGAATTACAAGAGACGCTGAATCGCTCCCCTGCCACACAATCGGTCAGCACTGGCCTTTATGGCTCTCTCGATTGGCAGACTCGCCCAGAAGAAGGCAGCCTCATGAATGTGCTCGCCTTCTTGCCTGGGAACGATCCGCAGAAGACACATGAGATCCTCGTGATCGGCGCACATCGTGATCACTTCGGACGACAGGCTGGCTTGCTATTTCCCGGTGCCGACGATAACGCCTCCGGCACGGCAGTGATGGCGGAAGTCGCCCGCGTTCTGGCCAAGGCCGGCACGCACACCAGACGAACCATCCTCTTCATCTCCTTCAGCGGTGAAGAGCAGGGTCTCACTGGCTCTCGGCTGTACATGGAGCGCCCTCTAGTGCCGACCACCATGACCAAAGCCATGATCAACATTGATCACGCGGGCGTTGGAAACGGACGGCTCACGGCAGGCGTGACAGGACTGGAGAAGAACGTCGCACTGGAGGCTGGAGAGGCGGCAGAGTGCACCGACAAGCTGGACGTGTTCGGATTTTTCCCGGGTGGCGATCACGTGCCCTTCAAAGAGGCTGGGATTCCGACCATTGCGGTCGTCAGCGGTGGAGTCCACCCACACTTTCATCAACCCACCGATACAGCCGACACGATCAATCCGGAAATTCTGCAAACCGTGGCTCGGTATGTCCTTGCCCTCACCTGGCAACTGGCGAATGCGCAATAGAACAGACCCGGGGCTAGGGACAAGAGGCCATAGGTAAGAGGAACGGGTGAAATCTGTTAGAGGTTGCCCCCCTGACCGCTAGCCTCATCCCCGTGCCTGGATTTATGGGATGTCGTCGAGAATGGTTGATTGGATCGATGGCAAAGGCGCGGTTTGGCGGGGAGGACCGCGGAGGACAAGTGGTGAGCCGCTCTGGTTGGCGCCTTGGATTAGTCCGATCGAGAGCTGCGGCCCGAGCGTGGTCACAGCCCCGCTCCATGCCTGACCGCTCGTGGGATTCCGAAAACTGTACGATTCGAAATTGCTCCCGGGGTTGTATATAAATCCCTGCGTGCCCTGATTGTCGAGATAGAGATTCCCTGGGCCACTCAGATTGAACAGTGGCGCGACCCCTCCATCGAATGAACGAACACTGGCGATCGATTGGCCCCACACTCGTGAGTCCAGCGACGGGAGCATGAACGGAAGCAGGGCCAGCATAAACAGCGCTGCGGGAAACACCGTGACCGACAGAATGGTTTGCTTGCCCCTAGAGCGCTGACATCTCATTGCACTTAGTCCATGACAGATTCGCATAGACTCATTATAGTATAGAGAAACATTCCTTGTCGATCAAAGGGGGTGTATTATATGGAGCACGGTACCGGAACACATAAATGGTGGCACACATTTGGCTATGCCGTCGGGGTCAGCCTGGTCCTGTCACCCGGGCTCAGTTGGGGGCTGGAGATCGACAAGATGCCGCCCGAGGAACGACGAGAAACCATCGCCCTCGCCAACGCGGCCCTTCAAGCCCTGCAGCACAACCTGGACATCAACATCAGCCGCCAGACGAAGGACAGCCGGCTGGCAGACATCACCGTCGAACAAGCCAAGTTCGACCCGACTCTGAGCGTGAACGGTCAGTACAATCGAACCGTGAATCCGCTCAATCGGCCTGTGTTCGGCGGAACCGTCGGCGCCTTGAACCAAATTACGCCCTTCGATCAACGGAGTGAATCCGTCACGATCGATGCGACGACAAACCTGCTCACCGGCGGCAACGTCGACCTGAACTATAGTCCCTCTCGGACAAATGTAAATCAAAACGTCGCAAGAGGCTTCCTTTTCAACCCCGCGTATACAGGCGGCCTCGCACTCACCCTCACGCAACCGCTCCTCCGCAACGCCGGCCTCGACGTCACCAAGACCTTCATCCGCATCGCGCAGAATAATGCCACCGTGGAAGAACATGTTTTTCGCGATCGTGTCCTCACCGTCCTGGCAACGGTGGAACAAACCTATTGGGAAGTCGTCTTCGCCAATGAGAATCTGAAAGTGGCAGAGGCTGCCCTGAAAGCTGCACAGGAACTCTTGGCCAGCAACCGCGCGAAGGCGAAGGCCGGCGTCATGTCGATCGTCGATGTCTTGCAAGCCGAAGCGGCCGTCGCGTCGCGGGTCGAGCAGGTACTGGTTGCGGATAAAACGATTCGAGACCAGGAAGATCAGCTGCGCAGATTGCTCAATCCTGCAGAAGAGGACCTGCGTCAAGACTTGCGCTTGACCCCGCTCGACCAACCGGTCATGACCCTCGAACCTATCAGCCTCCAGGAAGCCATCGACACGGCGATCGAGCTGCGGCCGGAAATCGTCCAAGCGAAGAAGAACATGGAGTCGAGCGATCTCAATACACAATTTGCCAAGAATCAGCTCCTCCCGACTCTGTCGCTTCAAGGCACCATGGGACTTGCGGGACTAGGCAAAGACTACGGCAGCTCGGTAAATAATAACCTGAACGGCGACTTCTATAACTATGGCGCGGGCCTCGTCTTAAGCTACCCACTCGGCAACCGCTCAGCCTGGAGCACCTACAGCAAGCGGCAGTTGGAGGCGAAGAACGCCGAAGCGTCGCTCGTGAGTGTGCGGCAGCAGATCATCGTGGGAGTCCGCGAAGCGGTCCGGCGCGTTCAGACAGATTTCAAGCGAATCGAAACCACCAGATCGGCCAGAATCATGGCCGAGAAGCAGTTGCAGGCAGAGCAAGAGCGCCTGAAAGTGGGGCTCAGCACCACACGCTTTGTCCTCGACTTCCAACGAGATCTCGCGACGGCCCAAGGGAACGAGTTACGCGCCATAGTCGACTACAACAAATCGCTTTCCAACCTCGCACGGCACAAAGCCACCACACTCGACCGTTATAATCTCCAACTGAACTGACGGCCTCCATGATGGCGCCTGAGCCTGGTCCGCATGCGACACCGGCTCAAGCCAAAGAAAGGGGAGCAGCCCTCGCGCTGCTCCCCACCGCCGCGACACTCGACTTCTACGCCCTTCCCGCCTCGCTCCAAGAACAGACGCTGGTGCAGTTCGCGCCCCAAATCCTTGCCTACCTTGCCTTAGGCCTTTGGGCCACGCACAACCGCGGTATCGTATCTCGGCTTGGGCTGGAGAAATGGAAAGTACGGGATGGCCTACGCTGGGGACTCCTGACTGGCCTGCTTCTCGGCTGCCTGAATACGTTCGTGATTCTCTCAGCCTATCCGCATCTGGGCTATGACATCAGTTTCCTCAAGACCACGCCGCATGGCCGACTCCCCCTCATGGTCATGGCCCCCTGGTTCATCTGTGGCATCGCCCTCTTTGTGGAACTGAATTTTCGCGGATTTCTCCTCGGACGGCTGGCCGCACTTGAATCGGGGCTATGGAGATCCGGCTTGCCCCAACGCCTCTCACCTCTCGCCGTCATCACCTGCGCACTGTCATTTGCTTTCGACCCCTTCATGGTGAATACTTTCCAGCACCTTCATTGGATCGCGTTGTGGGACGGGCTGATCTGGGGAGTCATCTGGTTGCGCACGCGCAATCTCTACATCACAATCGTCGCGCACGCGGTCGAAGTCATCGTGATGTACAGCGCCGTGAGAACGGCGATTGGATAACAATTGTTTCGTTTTTCCATTGACGATTGATTTATTGAAATAACTCAATTGTCCAATGACCCATTGGTTCAATTTCAATGAATCCTTCCTTCTCCAGTTACCTCGTCAACGATGTCTTCGGTGATCCCGGCGTCTATGTGGAGGTCCGCTGGTCGAAGCGGGCTCTGCTGTTTGACCTAGGCCACAATGACAGGCTGGGACCGACGAGGCTCCTGCGTGCCAACGACATATTCATTTCCCACACTCACTTGGACCACTTCATCGGCTTCGATGCAGTCCTGCGAGTGGCCTTGGGGCGAGGCAAGACACTCCGACTATTAGGCCCTCCTGGATTAATCAACAATGTGCAGGGCAAATTGCAGGGCTACACATGGAATCTGGTCGATGGCTATCCATTGACCCTCGACGTCCAGGAGTTTCACCCCCAGGAAATCCGGCGGGCACTTTTCCGCGCAACCGACGGGTTCCACCAGGTTGAACAACCGGTTCGCCCTCTCGTGCCGAAACGAGCCACAGGCCAATTCACGGTCCTCAACGATCCCATGTTCACCGTGAGCGCAGTCTCCTTGAACCATCGCGTTCCCTCGTTTGCCTATTCCCTGGAGGAACAGTTCCACATCAATGTGAACAAGCAAAAGCTCCACGAGGCGGACCTACCGGTCGGTTCTTGGCTCAAAGACGTGAAACAGTACATCTGGCAGGGTCAACCGGATGAGTTCCGCTTCACGGCCACACTCTATGCCGAACACCACCGCGAGGAGCGAGAGCTTGTGTTGGGTGAGATTAAAGAACGATTCTGCACCATCTCACGCGGGCAAAAGATCGCCTACGTTGTCGATGCTCGGTTCGATGAAGAGAATGAAGCGAAAATTATTTCCCTCGCTCGCGGCGCAGACGTGCTCTACTGCGAATCGCCCTACCTGGACGTTGATGCCGAGAAAGCCCGCAGCCGGTATCATTTGACAGCAAGACAGGCCGGCCTCATGGCACGCCGAGCCCAGGTGCGCGACTTGGTTGTCTTTCACTTCTCCCCCCGGTATACCGGACAAGGCGATGTCATCGAGCGGGAGGCGGCGGACGCGTTTCGAGGATGATGCGAGTTCAGATGGTCTTGCTCCGACGAACCCCCGCTGTGCGCGCACCCCGCCCGCCGTGGGAATCTCGCCTCGCGCGGCCAGGCCACTGGTCGGCGCCATCGGCCAGGAACGAAGGAGAGGGAAAAGGGAAGACCATCGGCCGCAACCGATCGCCAGCTCTTTGAGGAGTGAAAGAATTAGGAGGAAGGGATGAATGAGACAATGAAATACGGGCTCTACTTCTTGTTAGGCGGAACGATTGTCAGTCTCTCAACCTATCTAGGCTCCCAGGGCCGCTCGTTTCTTGCCGCCTTTGCCAGCACCTTCCCCGCCATTACCGGCGCCACGTTCGTGCTGATCTATCTGAACGGGGGCAACGACGCGATCGTCAGCTACGCGAAAAACTTGCTGTGGTTTGTCCCGCCCTGGATGGTCTACGTCGTTTCCATGATAGCGGGCGTCCCTCGCTTCGGCTTCTGGCCCGCCATGATCGGGTCACTCACGCTGTATCTGGGCTGGGTGGGGCTGGTGAAGCTGGTGTTGAGATAGACCTAACAACGTCTGACATGAGCGGTCGCTAACGGCTTTCCGGTAACATGATATTCGTAGCTACCTGTCCCTGAAAAATCCAGCAACCAGAACTCTGGGACGTTCGCCGTTGATGTTCTTGTGCACCGGCACTAACGAGACAATGTAGCTCAGTCCTGGACCGAGCGCCTTGGACAAGTCCACAAAACAGTGGTAGCGCAACGATCACCGAGGTAGTAGCTCTGGAGCGGAACCAGCCAACACCTTTCATGGAAACCCGAAACGCCCGACAACGATTAGTGAGGAAATGCACAACCGTGATAGCTGCGATACTTGCTGCTAAGCAAATATGGCCAGCGATCTGTTCGAAATGCTCGAACGGCATACTGCCACCCCTGGCAATGGGTTATCTGGTTCTGAAAACATGCCATGTGACTGGGGATACCGGCTAGCTTGCAACGCCAGATGGCTCCCTAGGCCGCACCGCTGAAATGGAGCCGATTCATTTCGCCGAGGGCCGACACCATTTGATCGAGGGCTGCGGTGACAGAGCGGCTCGCTGCTTGGGATGGGCCATCGGCCCCAGCCCAAATGTTGGGAGGGTTTTCAATCTCTCGCACGTTCTGACAGAACCGGACGATAGTCTGTTTCCAGTGGATGGGGCCTGATCCTTCATCAAGAAATTGGACTCGATCCTGCGAGAAGGGCTCGTCAAACTGCGCAGCCCGCAGCTGCCACATTTGTTCCATCGCCTTCTGCCGCTCGGGACTGAACTCCAGCCCGCTTGCCCGCTCGTTGAGCGCCGCACACAGTTCCCCCACGATGTGGTCGACCTCCGAATCGGGGAACACGCCGACACAAGATTGCATGAGCAGATATTTGTGAAAGAGGAATACCTCGGCGCTGATACGTGCTTCGTTCGCGGAAGGATCGTAGGCTCGGGCCAGCTCGCGCAACACGTCGCCCGACTCTCCTTCAAGGCAGGAGCCCAGCAAGCGGGCCAACTGGCGGCCGAGCCCGAGATACTCTGCCTGAGGCAGGCGCTGCATGATCCTACTGTGGCTCCACAACCACCGCTGTGCCGTTGGCGCTGACCATCAACATGCTGCTGCTGGCGCCGATCGTTTCATAGTCGATATCGATGCCGACAATCGCATTAGCGCCCAGATTCCTGGCCTGCTCGCGCATTTCGCCAAGCGCAATGTCTTTGGCCTTGCGCAGCTCGGCTTCATACGCCGCCGATCGGCCGCCCACGATATCGCGAATCGACGCGAAGAAATCCCGAAAGATGTTCGCGCCGAGGATGGCATCCCCGGAGACCAATCCCAAATACTTGACCGCTTTCTTTCCGTCGATACTCGGTGTTGTCGATAAAATCATGCTCTCCCTCCCGCTGAACGCCCCATCCTCTCACCATTGGAAAGAATCGCCAAGCCTTTCGCCAAATTTCCCAATCTCGAGCAGGATGTTCAAAAATGCCGACTTCTCACCCTCCCGCCCTGAGTCTGCCAAGACAACAGACTCTTTGCCCTGGGACGCGCCTTGTCCCAACCAAGGCCGCAGCTCCCTGCTGACTCTCATTTCACGTTTCACTGTTCCTGGGAGCGCCGAGAGAAAGCAATCGGCGGACATTTTCAACATCCAGCCAGAAAACTGAACGACACCCACCCTGCTGGGAAAGGATCGGACACCGGAGTAGATATTCATGCATGGTCCGCGCTACGATTATGTGTTTGTCTCGCTTGGAGCGCACGCCGTGGAACCTACCCCTCTCCCTCAAAACCAGTCTGCAGACCTCATCGTGGAAGGAGCAAGGCAAAACAATCTCAAGAACATCTCGCTCCGTATCCCGCACAATCAGGTCACAGCCATCACCGGCGTATCAGGATCGGGGAAATCCTCCCTCGCGTTCGACACGCTGTTCGCTGAAGGCCAATGGCGCTATGTAGAATCGCTCTCCACTTATGCCCGCATGTTTCTCGACAAAGTGAATCGGCCTGATGTCGACCGGCTGATCAACGTCCGCCCCGCCATTGCGATCGAGCAGAAGAACCCCATCCGCACCGCCCGCTCGACGGTCGGGACTACGACCGAGATTGCCGACCTCTTGCGTCTTCTGTTCGCCAAAGTGGGTCATCCGGTCTGCCCCGATTGCGCCATTGAGGCGCGCAGCTTTCACCCTGGGAGCGTCGCCGACGACCTCCTGAGCCATTGTGGCGACGCACGAGCGATGATCCTTTTCCCCGTCACAGCACCGGTGCCGAAGCAGGACCAGACCTTTCTCCAATCGCTGTTGCTGCGCGGGTTCACCAGGGTCCGGTGCGGCGAGGAAATCCTCGATCTCCATGAAACCCACACCCTTCCTAAAACCAGGCCGGACCATCTTCATGTGATACTCGATCGGCTGGTGATTCGGGAAGACAACCGATCCCGCCTCGTCGAAGCGATCGAAACCGCATTTCGCGAGGGCGAGGGCCTGTGCCGCGTGGAGGTCATCGACCAGGGCATCCGAACCTACAGTACGGACTTTCGCTGCCAACAATGTGGGCGAACATTCGACCCGATTCGTCCTGTCCTCTTTTCCTTCAACCATCCACTCGGCGCCTGTCCAGAGTGCAAAGGGTTCGGCAATATTCTTCGTTACGATCCCGACCTCGTCATTCCCGACCACAGCAAGTCGCTGGCCCAAGGCGCAATTGAACCCTGGAGCAAACCCAGCGGCGATTGGTGGCAGAAGCAAATGTTGCTCTCCATGAAGCGGCGTGGAGTCGACCTCACCATCCCCTACAAGGATCTGCCACAGAATATCCAGCAGATGCTCTGGCAGGGAGAAGGCAAGATGGAGGGCGTGCAACAATTCTTCGAATACTTGGAAGGGAAACGCTATAAGTTGCATGTGCGCGTCATGCTCAGCCGCTACAGAACGCAGAGGTTTCTGCGCTTACGATCGAAGAGGCTGCCGCTTGGATCTCATCCCTCACCCTCTCTCCTTATGAATACCAGGTCGCCCGCGACATTCTCAGACAACTGACGGCCAAGCTTGACTTTCTCCTACGCGTGGGACTCAACTATCTCACGCTCTCACGTCAGACCCGCACACTCTCGGGAGGAGAGGCCCAGCGCGCAGCCTTGGCCAATCAACTCGGTGCACGATTGGTCGGCACGCTCTACGTCCTCGACGAACCGACCATCGGTCTCCACCCGCGTGACACAGCGACGCTCGCCAGCATCCTGCAAGAACTGGCAGTCCAGGGCAACACGGTCGTCGTCGTCGAACATGATCGCCAGATGATGTTGGCGGCTGACTATCTCATCGAACTGGGCCCTTTGTCGGGAGAGAAAGGGGGCGAAGTGATCTGCGCGGCACCACAACAGGAATTCATCGCTGACCGTCGTTCAATCACGCCACGCTACCTACGTGGGGAAGACGAGATTGCGACGCCCAGGTCTCGGCGGAAAGGAAACGGAAAAATTCTTGTCATAGCAGGTGCTTGCGAAAATAACCTCAAGGATCTCTTCGTCAGAATTCCGCTCGGCATGTTGGTCTGTGTCACCGGCGTTTCAGGGTCGGGCAAGAGCACGTTAGTCGAAGACACGCTCTACCGAGCCATCGCCCGTGCCTTTCGTGTCGAATCACTGCCAATGGGCAAATTTCACGCAATTAAAGGGATCGAGCATCTGACCGGTATTAGGCTCATTGATCAGGAGCCGATCGGCCGAACGCCGCGCTCGAACCCGATCACCTACCTGAAAGCATTTGATGAAGTTCGCTCTCTCTTCGCCTCTGAGCGCGACGCGCTCCGGCGCGGGCTCACCGCAGGCCATTTCTCTTTCAATACCACCGGGGGCCGGTGTGACCGATGCGATGGGAGCGGCGTTGAGAAACTCGAGATGTATTTCTTTGAAGATATCTATGCCATCTGTGAAGCCTGCGACGGACGGCGATTCAAACCGGACATACTCTCCATTCGCTACCGCGGGAAGACGATTCATGAGGTGCTGCAGATGACGGTTGAAGAGGCGCTGGGGTTTTTTAGCGGCTCGCCCAAGCTCACGGAAAAACTCCGCCTCCTCTCGTCCATCGGGCTCGGCTATCTCCGACTCGGCCAATCCGCGACGACCCTCTCAGGTGGCGAAGCTCAGCGGTTGAAAATCGCCGCCGAGCTCAAAGATTCATCCGCGAAGAATGTGCTCTATATCATGGATGAGCCGACCACCGGCCTGCACGTCGAGGATATCAAGAGGCTCCTGACAATCCTGCAGAAGCTGGTGAACAGCGGCAATACCGTGGTGGTGGTGGAGCATAATCTCGACGTCATCAAGTCAGCGGATTGGATTATCGACTTAGGACCAGAAGGCGGATCCGCAGGCGGGCAGATTGTGGCGGAGGGAAGACCGGAGCAGGTGGCGAAAGTCATGGCCTCACATACAGGACGGTTCCTAGCAGGCGCTCTCATGCCAGCTGCTTACAGCAATGGTTCCTGACACTTTTGTTTCACCGGCCTGGGTATAGGACCCCCGCTTGTGCCCTCTTGGATTGCGTTGGTCATCCATCGTCTCAGAGCCCCGGTCTCGGCTCCGCTACGATGCTGAGTTCCAACGGAGAACCGCCGCGGCTGATTTCGAGTTTCAGTGCCTGCCCCGCTTCGACCTGGCACAGTCGTTTGGCTTCGGGATCGGAGGTGACTGTCGCCAGAGCGATGCCGTTACAGGCGACGACTCTATCACCCA
Source organism: Nitrospirota bacterium (assembly GCA_005887945.1). Taxonomy (GTDB): domain Bacteria; phylum Nitrospirota; class Nitrospiria; order Nitrospirales; family Nitrospiraceae; genus Palsa-1315. The sequence goes on along the minus strand of VBOL01000005.1, from coordinate 961 downwards.
CCTTGAGCCCCGCTTTCTCGGCAGGCAGGCCGCTACGAAGTTCCCGCACGAGGTAGTATCGAGCGCCCGTCAATTGACGCGGGCCAAGCCCTCGGGATCGTCGTCCGTGGCGTCAGAACTGTGGCCTTCTCCGTTGAATAACACTACGCCGCTCTCGACATCGACTATCCGAAAAGCCAGTGACACGCGGCTGACCTGCTCTCCCACAGTTCGTTCCCATTGTTGCACTTCGCCTACGACAATGGCCTGAGCGCCGACGAGTTTTCCGACTTTCAAAACGTCGGCATCATCCGCGTACTGCAGTTGGACGACCTGTTCTTTGAACACTTCGTCGAGCTTAGCTCGCTCGACCATATTGACGTCCAAATCCAACAATAGGGTCGTCACAATCCCGGCGACACGAGAGCCGGATCCTTTGGTGGCTGCCGCATCGACGAACGGCATTACTGCCATCGTACGGTAGCGATCGATCGTGTCCCGATTGATCGGACCGACGCCGGTGACTACCGGCTCAGGACGTCCGAGCATTCCGCCTGATCCTAGGGCGGCGATGCCGGACGAGGCACAGGCGCGGCGCCGTTGCAGAATGGCAGAGGGCGTACCCCACGCACAGAGTTCGTCGTTCACGAGCACGATGTGGTATGGATATTCGCGTTGATGTTCCGCGGCAAGGTTGGTGAAAGGATAGAAAATACAGCCGCCGACCCAGATCGAGATCGGGCAGAGAGCCAACTCATAGAGCCACTGTTTGCGGGCCGTGAGCGAGTATTCCCAGATCAGCAGACGGCCATCGTCACGCAGCACACGGTCCGGCCGACCGATCTGGTCAATCACCTCAGCCTTCGTCATCGGCACGGCCAGCCGGTCCAACTTGGATTCCGACTTCACCACGGTATACAGTACGCCACATCCGGAGCCGGCACTGACAAGAAAAGCCAGGCCGATCCAACAGCCAATCCGA
>VBOL01000230.1 GCA_005887945.1 Nitrospirota bacterium | reverse complement strand
CCAATTATCTCTGCAACTCAAGTATAGACTACTTCGCAATCGCCCCAGATAAGCAATCGATTTGAAAATGTAATTATATTTAACAACAATAGCTTGTACGCGAAACATCAAGAACACATTGACGTGTCTTATGGCGCATCTCGTGCGCCCTAACACTCCATGGCAGGGCCCGCCCGTTCCCGAGGAGATGGCGAAGAGATTGGGTCACTGCTTGACACTGCACCTCACCCAACCTAAGCGTCGCACCGATGGCTCGGTAGCTTCGTCTCGAATATCATCGCGCCTTCTCCCACCTCACCGCTCGCGGCAACGACCAGCAGCCAATTGTTCATGACGAGACCGACCGGATGGATTTCTTGAAACGGCTCGGGCAAGAGGTTCTGCAACAGCGCTGGCGCAGTGCAAAGTCAAGCAATGACCAGATCGGTGTGTCTCTTTCCGTCCTGCGCTTCACACGCAAGGGTAGAAAATCTGCGATTGCAGCAGAAGTGCTCATGAAGAATGCGGGTCGGGTAGCCCTCTCCATGCACCTACGCTTCGACAATGTCTCGTTTCAAGGATTGCACGAAGGCGACCACCTCGCCACGCTCCGTCTTGGGAACTTTAAAGGCATCCAGGGTCGCATTGACGTGCCCCATAAACGTCGTCCAATCGGCTTCACTGATCTTCATTCCCTTATGAGAAATCTTCATGTCCCGCCCGGTGTAGTACATGGGTCCCCCGGCACTCGCACAGAGAAAATCAATCAAGAGTTGTTTTTCGCGCTTGAGGCCGTCCTCTCCTCGATGTTCCCAGAAACGTTTCAATCGCGAATCCGACATTAAGCGTGGCAACAAGTCCTCGGAGACTGCACAAATCGCATCATAGCCTCCGAGACGTTCATAGAGTGTTTTCCCGCTCATTGCTTGCCTCCCTCTAGTTAAAGATGGATATTTCGCCCGATCTAACCCGGCACCGTCTGTCGCCGGGCCGCCCAACTCAACACTGCTGCGTCAACTTTACCGAGAACGGTAAATCTATGGCCACTGATCCTCACATGGACTCGGCCTTGGGAAAGGAGATCGGGTCAGTGTGACCCACTAGCAGAATGCTGAAAAAGTCTGCCCTCTTCGTGTGTGGTCTGTCTGGTTCATCTGGTTTGTTTTGTTCATTTAGTTAATCTTGTTCAACCAGACAAACCAAACAAACCAGAGCAACCAGCCGGTTCTCACATTTCACAGCTATTCGCCACTACCCGCCATGTCGTCGATGAGAGGACGGTTGATGTCGGTGCACCCGAAGCATATGGTATCAAAGAGGATATCGTGATTCGCCACAAAGTTCCTCTCGTCGGTTAATTTGTCGGTCATGACTTGGGCGTAGCAAGTCTCGCAGAGCATCATCAGCCCCCGCGATACCGATACGGTTTTTCGTCCTGTGCTCCCAGCCATGACGTTCTACACTGACCCTTTCTGCCTCGCCAGCCAAAAGTCTTCAGCTTCGAGATCGATCCCGCAAACGGCACATTCGTAGACCTTCTCGTCAACCGGAAGTTGGATTTCCGTTCGATCGATTCGCCCACGGCAGACATGATAAAACCGTCCACGCGCGTCATCGTTATCTAACGGATCGCTTTCATAGATCAGCACCATCGGCCTACTCTCCCCTTCCAGTGAGTTTCAGTATACTGGCGGACAAGATCTATCCGCAACGGCCAGGCATCCTGTAACTTGCGGGCTGCCAGGGAACTACCTCGGCACGTCTGAGATTCAACACTCACACATTTGAAGCAACAAGCCACAACCAAGCAGGACGCTCAAAAAGACCGTCCAGCGCGACCGCAGCTAGAACCTTCCGACTCCTTATGCTTCAGTTAAGGGGAGTGGCCGAGGCTGCCCTTTACTGCGCGCATCGAGCGACCACTGCTTCATCGTGGGGGCTCTGCGAGCAAGAAGGGCACCTGGCTGCTCCCCGCTCCCTTTTTCAGCATCTTGCTAAACTTGGAACTGGGCGTCGTAGAGCCTGGCATACACCCCTTCATGTCCGATCAACGTCTCGTGGGTCCCGTCTTCGACGATATGTCCGTGGTCCACGACAATGATTCTATCGACGCCATGGATGGTGGAGAGGCGATGCGCAATGATGATCGTCGTCCGCCCTTTCGTGAGATCGTCCAGTGCTTCACGAATCTTGACCTCGGTCTCCGTGTCGATATTGGATGTGGCCTCATCGAACATGACGATCGGAGGGTCCTTCAGGATCACACGGGCGATCGATACACGCTGCCGCTGTCCGACGGAGAGCTTGACGCCGCGCTCTCCGATCCAGGTATCGTACCCGTCCGGAAGAGCCATGATAAAGTCATGCGCACGGGCCACCTTCGCCGCCGCCTCAACCTCGTCCTGCCCGGCCATGAGGTCACCGTACAGAATATTCTCTCTCACCGTGCCATTGAACAAGAATGGCTCTTGCTGAACCAACCCGATTTGACTTCGAAGAAAGGCCAACGGCAGTTCGCGGATATCGTACCCATCGATGGTGATGGCTCCCTGCGTCACATCGTAAAACCGCATCAGCAGTTTGAGCGTGGTGCTCTTTCCTGCCCCGCTCGGGCCGACAAGCGCGACGCGTTCTCCCGCACGGACGGATATCGTGACGTCGGTCAAGATCGGCGCATCGGCTCGATAATGAAACCCGACGCGAAGGAGGTCGACCTCTCCTCGTAATCGAGTGACTGGCACGTGTGCGTCCGGGCGATCCTTGACCTCCGGAACGAGATCGAGCACTTCGAACACCCGTTCGCTTGCGGCCAAGGCATGCTGCAGCATGTGATTGACGGAGTGAATCTGATTGATCGGCACATAGAATAGCGCAAGGTACGAGATGAACATCACGAGTTCGCCCATGGAAAGACGGTGCTGCAGGACCTCTGCGGTGCCGAACCAGAGCACCATGGCCCCGCCAAGACTCCCGATCAGCATCATGCCTGGGGAGTAGTAGGACCAGAGGTACATGGCCTTCAAGGTGTCTTGCCGGCAACGATCGCTCTTCCGGTCAAATCGCTCCTGCTCGTAGGGCTGACGATTGAAACCCATCGTCTCCCGGATGCCTGCCAGCATGTCTTGCAAGAGGGCGTTCAGTTCGGCCGCCCCTTTTCGAATCACGCGATAGTGCCCATGAACGCGTTTGGTGAACATCGCCGCTCCCACCACCAAGAGGGGAATCGGCACGAGCGCCAACAGAGCCAGTTTCCAATTGAGCATGAATAGCATGATCATGATCCCGGTCAGCGTCAGCCCGGCCGTAATGATCTCTTCGAGCCCATCAACGAAGATGCGCTGCATGTGCTCGGTATCGTTCAGTACTCCCGACATGATCTCGCCCGTCGGACGATTCTCATAGAAACTGATCGATAATCGTTGGAGCGCGGAGAACACCTGGACGTGCAGGTCATGGACGACTTGCTGCTCCAGCCCGTTGTTCAGCCGAATCCGGATCGACCCGCACAAGTTCCGCAGCACATAGGCGGCACAGAGCCCGAGAAATACCCATGCCAGGAGCTGGGTCTGACCGGCCTGGATCACGTCGTCGATGATCACTTTGATCAGCCAGGGAGGGATCAATTCGAATGCGGTCGCCAACCCGGCAAACAGGAAGGTGCCGACCACCATTGAACGGTGTGGGCTGAGATACTGGAGCACTCGAAGCAGGGTTGTCACAAGCGCAGGTTCTTCACGGCGAGTTCGTTAAATGGCTGGAACGGGATCGTGTCGCCAGTACTTATCAAATTCGGCGAGTTGCGTGAGCGTCGACATATCGGTCATCCGATCCAAAAACAGTTTGCCGATCAGGTGATCCATCTCGTGCTGGATACAGACTGCATAGAGACCGGTCGCTTCGAAATCCATCGATTTGCCGGTACGATCCAGCGCCTGCACTCTCACGACTGACGGCCTCGTAACCTTTCCCCGCAGCCCATCCACACTTAAACAGCCCTCCCAGTTTTCGACTTGCTGCGGACCATAGAAGACAATCTTGGGATTGATGAGGACTGTTTGGGGGAATCCATCATCCCCTTCACAGCCCATCACGACCAGTCGAATCGAACGCGACACCTGGGGAGCCGCCAAGCCAATCCCTGGTTCATCCAGCATTGTCTCAATCAGATTGTCGATGAATTGCTGCAGGTCGTATGTGCGAATGTCGCGAGGATCAACCTTGGCCGCAATCTGGCGCAAAACGGGATTACCGAGCTTTGCAATCGGGAGCTTAGGCATGGACCGTACCTATCATCCTTCTATCGAGCACTGTACAAGCAATGAGGCGAGAGGGCGGACTCACAAAATATAACACAAGATTTTTCACCCTCGCAAGGCACAGCATAGCCACGCGAGTCGGGCAAGACGTGCGGGACGGACGAGGGTGCGAGGTTCGAAGTTTTCGGAACTTCGGATCGCGTGCTTCTCGCGTGTCTCGCTCTCCCGCGTCGCGGCTTGTCAGCGAACACGCGCAGGCCGTTTCGGATCCGACATTTCAAAGCTATCCTTCTGGCCGTTCCACCATTCCAACCACTCGGTCGTCCACTCTTGACGGTCTTGTTTGGTCGACGTCTCCCAATCGTGAAACTCCGTTTCATGTCGGGTCAGAATCCAGAGCGACTGCACCGCTGAGAGCGCGACAAAACGTTCCTCATCGGTAATCATCCCGATCAGAACCGGTACCACTGTTTTCTCTCTGACATACCGAGCCTCGAACGCGGCGGCCTTCCGAATCGACGAATTCTGATCTTTCGCCATCACCTCGATCGCGTCCACGACTTTGGCCGGGTTCAATCGAACGGCCACCCGCAATGCATGTTCACGCACCCGCGGGATCTCGTTCGGTTCCTTGGCCGTGGCGACGAGAGCCGGAACCGCCGAGGTCGCCTTCAACATCGAGATCGTTTCAATGACGTTGTAGCGAATGCGCGGTCCCGGCATGGTCAAGCCTTTGACCAGCACCGGCACGGCTGGCTCGCCGAGATGCACGAATTCTCCCATCGCCCAAAACTCTTGCGTACCTTCCAGCAACGGCAGGAGGGCTTCTGCCCGTTGGACCTCTCCGTCCGTCAACGGTTTCGTATTCTGTGGGACGGATTCAGCCGGCAGATCTTGTCCCTTCGGAGGCGCCTCGTAAGGCACCTGGACGGGGATAACCCATCCCTTCCCTATAGGCTCAGCCCACAGGGTCTGAGCCATTCCCAACATCAGCGTCATCAGGACGATCATCCATCGACAAGAACGTCGTTGCTGCACGGTCATCCTCTTTCTCCCCTTTCGTCATTCGCATTGCGGTGATGAACAATCTCATACAGTACAGGCAAGACCACCAAAATCAATACCGCTGCCGTCAGCATTCCTCCCACCACGACTAGTGCGAGCGGTTTCTGCGCTTGCGATCCAATGCCTGTCGCGAGCGCAGCCGGCAACAAGCCGATGGCCGCGCCCAACGTCGCCATGAGAATCGGACGCATCTGCACATCGGCCCCCTTTCGAACGGCCTCCCGAAGGGTCAGCCCCGTGCGCCGGAATTCTTCAATCCGAGAAATCAACAATACCCCACCAAGGATGGCCACTCCAAGTGTCGAGATGACGCCGACCGCGGCTGAGATACTGAAACTCGTGTGGGTGGCCGCGAGCGAAACCGCGCCTCCTACGAGCGCAAAGGGGACGGTACTCAAAACCAGGAGGGCATTCTTGATCGAATTGAAGGCGCTGTACAACAGAAACAAAATGATCACCAGACTGATCGGCACCACCATCGCCATTCGTTTTTGCTCCGCTCTGAGCTGATCGTATTGACCGGCCCATTCCATACGATACCGATCGGGAAGGCTCACCTCCTTGGCCAGGCGAGCTTGGGCCTCTTCCACGGTACTTTGGAGGTCACGATTCCGCACGCTGAACTTGATCGGAATATAGCGTTCGTTGTTTTCGCGATAGATAATGAACGCACCGGTCTGCGTCGTGATCGAGGCCACCTGCTTCAAGGGAATGCGCGCCCCATCCGGAGTGCTGACCAAGATATTACCGATCGCGTCGACATCCTGTCGAAACTCCGGGAGAAACCGGACGACAAGATCGAACAACCGTTCCCCTTCATACACCTGGGTCACGGCCTGACCCCCAACGGCGGCCTGCACCACCGCATTAACATCCGCCACTTGCAGCCCATAGCGCGCGCTCGCCTCACGATCGACCTGGATCAACAGATTCGGCTGCCCCACGAGGCGGAAGATCCCCAGATCCTTTACGCCTTTGATCTGCTGCATGACACGTTCGACATCGGTGGCCTTTGCCTCCATGGTTTTCAGATCGGCCCCGAACAGTTTGATGGAGTTCTCTCCTTTCACCCCCGACATGGCTTCTTCCACATTGTCCTGAATCACCTGCGAAAAATTGAAAACGATCCCGGGGATGTCTTTCAGCCGCCCATCAATCTCTTCGATCAGCGCATCTTTACTCAACCCGGGACGCCATTCCTTTTCCGGCTTGAGATTGGCCAAGAACTCGGCATTGAAAAAACTCGTCGGATCGGTGCCGTCGTCCGGACGACCCAGCTGCGACACAACAGTCGTGACTTCGGGCGATTCGCGGAACAACCGACGAATGTCGCTCGTCAACCGCGCCGCCTGGTCGAATGAAATATCCACGGGCATCGTGGCGCGAACCCAGAGATTCCCCTCTTCCAGGGCCGGCATGAACTCCCCTCCGATCACCCGTAGCGCCACAAAGATCAGCGCCAAAAGCCCGACGCAGGCGCCGACGACAACAGTCCGATGATCTAACGCCCACTCCAAAATTCCGTTGTAGAGACGACGGACCCCCCGTACGATCGCCGTATCGTCCTCACTAATCGTTCCCCTGAGTAAGAAGGAACACAACACGGGGGCCAATGTAAAGGCCATCAAGAGTGCGCCCACCAAGGCAAACCCATAGGTGATGGACATGGGCGCGAAAATCTTCCCCGGCACACCCGTCATCGTAAAGAGCGGAATGAACGCCACCACGATAATCGCCGTGGAGTAGAAAATCGGCTGTCCCACCTGTCGGGCGGCCCGCACGATCTGCTGGTGAATCGTCGAGCCATGGGTCTTCTTCCCGTGTGCCAGATGGAAAAAAATGTTTTCCACCATGATCAGCGTGGCATCCACGATAATGCCGAAATCGATGGATCCGAGCGAGATCAAATTCGCCGATTGCCCAATCAGAACCATCATCGAAAAGGTAAAGAGCAACGAGAGCGGGATGGTCAAGGCCACGATCAGGGCCGCGCGCAAATGCCCCAGGAACACGAACAAGATGATAAAGACCAAGACCATGCCGCTGATGAGAATATCTGTGACGGTCTCCACCGTCGTATGAATCAAGGCCGTGCGATCGTAGAAGGTTTTGATCTTGACGCCGACCGGCAACTTCCTGGTGTTGAGATCCTCAACCTTTCCTCGAACACTCTCAAGGACATTGAGCGCCTTGTATCCTCGCTGGAGTAGAACGACGCCTTCGACGACATCGTCGCGATCATCGATGCCGACCTTCCCTAATCGAACCCGAGACCCCACCGCGACCGTCCCCAGAGTCCTGATGAAAATCGGTGTCCCGTTTTTTTCCGCCACCATCACGTTTTCGATATCTGCGATCCCGTTGATGAGGCCCAGTCCACGAATGTTGTAGTTCTGCGGACCGATGGTCAGATAGCTGCCTCCGACATTGGCATTGCTATTGGTCAAGGCGGACATGACCTGCGACAGATTGACGCCGTAGCTGATCAATCGTCCCGGATCGATATCAACGTGATATTCTTTGGTCGTCCCTCCGAACCCGGTCACGTCGATGACACCGGGAATGCGTCGGAACTCGCGACGGACCTGCCAATCCTGAATCGTTTTCAAATCCGTGAGCGTGGTCTCGCCGGCCCCTGTAAGTTCATACCGATAGATTTCGGCAATCGCCCACCAAGGAGACAGCGACGGCGCCGCCCCGGGAGGCAATTGCACCGAGCCCAGCCGATTCAATACTTCCTGACGGTCGCGATAGATCTCCGAGTCAAAATCAAAATAGATCTTGATGTCGCTCAACCCAAAGATCGAGAGCGAGCGAATATCCGTGAGGCCCGGCATGCCATTGAGCGCGACTTCAATGGGAATCGTGATTTGGCGTTCGACCTCTTGACCATCGGCGCCGAGGGATCGGGATAGGCGACAATATCGAGGATATGAAAGGCGTAGAGCCCGCCGAAAAAGAAAAGAAAGCCCAGGATGCAGACCATGGCCCGCTGGATCAGAGAGAGTTCAACAATTCTGGCTATCATGGAGTGTGATTAGAGTCCAATTCGAAGGAGGAGAGATTCCCCGTGAGGGCGCTATCCTTTCGCGATACCGGACGAGGGAGGACAGGCTCTCGATTTGGTTGGCCGACAGATGCCATCCTGCCCCTTGATCAAGACCACGCCTTTGGTCACGATGCGTTGTCCCGACGCCAGGCCTTCCAAGACACGAACCTGATCCGGTGAAATCGTGCTCACTTTGACTTCTCGTTTGACATATTGGTCGATGCCTTCGACGACGTACACAAACTGTTTCCCATCCTCTTCCAATACCGCTTCGCGAGGAATCATCAGAAGCAGCGTGGACTCTCCGACCTCGATATGGAGGCGCGCGAACATTTCCGGCTTCAGTCGATGATCCTTATTATTGACCAAAGCATGCAGCTTAACGGTTCTCGACGTCGGGTCTACTACGTCGCCGATGGTGGTCACGGTCGCAGGGAAACTCACGTCGGGGTACGCTTCCACGCTGACCTTCGCAAGCTGCCCCTCCTTCACCAAGGCGAGATAGGCGAGATCCCGTTCATACACATCCGCCACCACCTGCAGCATATCGAGGTCGGCCACGGTGAACAGTACCTGGCCGGACTCCCCTCCGATCGACTGTCCGGGCGTCACGTTCCGCTCTACGACAATCCCGGTCAAGGGACTCTTCATTTCGAATCGCGACGTGACTTTTTGTCGTTCGAGCGGTTTCTCCAATTCCTGCGCGGGAACCCGCAATGACAACAATCGTTCTTTTGCGCGGCGGAATTCCGCGCGCGCCTTGATCAATTCATTTTCCGCTTGCTTGAGGTCTTTCATCGCCAGCGCTTTATTCTCATACAAGTCCTTGGCCAAATCGTGGGCACGTGTCGCGTAGTGTAGATCCGAGTCTTCCTTGGCGTATTCCGCATAGGCTTGGGCAATTTCCTGGCTGTCCAACACCAACAACACACTACCTGCCTGCACATGCTCGCCCAAATGCGCCCGTACCTCGAGGACTCGCCCTTGGAGTGGAGAGGAAACTCTGGAAAAGTGATCTTCCCCGTAGGCGATCTTTCCGGCCAAACTGAGGTCATGAACCTCCGACCCGAGTTCGACAAGAGCCGTCTCCACCCGCGGATGCGATTCCATGGCCGGTCCGGACTTCTGGGGTGCAGTCGTGGCGGCATGGGAAACGACAGGTTGCTCTCCTCTCCCGCAGGCAGAAAGAACCAGACAGGCTAAGGCTAAAGTTGAGACCGCTAGCGTGAACGGTAGGCTGCGAGATTCATTCATACGCCAGCCTTTGCCTCAACCTTGAACTGGCTCGTCACGACATGATCTCCTGCCCCACGGCGCTCTCTAACTGGAAGAGGTGATGCTGATAGTCAAACAAGGCTTCAATATAGTTTTGCTGAATCGTCCGCGAGGTGCGCGCGGCATCGAGCAAATCGAGAATCGTCGCGCCACCCCGTTCATAGGCCCGTTCGACAATCGAAAAAGTTGAGCGGGCGTCTTCCAACACCTCACCGAAATACGCTTCGACCAATCGCCGGCTCTGCAGCAGGTTGCGATAGGCGACTTCCACTTCATTTTCAACTCGATTGACGGTCTTGTCCAAGTCGGCTTCCGCCGACTGGAGGGAGACCTCCGCCTGGCGAATCCCACCTTGGTTCCGGTTGAACAGGGGCAAGGGAATGCCGGCGTTGAGTGCGACTTGGCCGGGATTATCAGGCCCCTGCGCTCCTTGAACCGCATACCCGGCCCCGATCGTCACATCGGGAATTCGATAGGCCTTCGCCAGCTTCAGATCGGATTCCCGCTGGGAAAAGGTATAGCGTTTTGCGCGGATGTCCGGGCGCACCGCCAGAGCGGCCACACGCAACTTTTCGATATCAGGATCGATCCGGCGGAAACCCAACTCCGTGGTCAATTCCAGCACCGTCTTGGGGGATAACCGCAACAGTTGACGAAGCTCTCCTTTCGCCGATTCTGCCTCCTGCAGCGATTGGATCACCTGCGATTGAAAGTCCACCATCTGCAAGCGAATCCGAATAAGATCGACTTCCGCGATGTACCCCTTTTTGAATCGGATGGTATTGATGTCGAGAATACGGGAAAAACGTTCGCGATTCTCTTCTGCCAACACCAGCCTGCGCTGAGCTAACTGAGTCCGATAATAGGTATCCTTCACGGTAAACCCGAGCTGTCGAACGGCATCTTCGAAGGCCGCTTCTGCCGATTGCGCGCCGAACCCAGCACTTTCGATTCGATAGCCCCGTTTCCCCGCTAACTCAAACAACTGAGAGACTTGCGTAAACAGCTGCCCGCTATTGGACAGGGTCCTCCCTTGCGTATAGGAGCTCAGCGTTCCGACCGATAACAACGGATTCGGGAAGAGCCGCGCAGTGACTTCCTGCCCTTTTGTATACTCAATCCCGTACTTGGCGATGAGCACATCAAGGTTTTGACTGACGAACAGTCCCAGCGCGTCGTTCACGCTGAGACGAAGCGCCTTCGATGCCACGGTGTCCTGCTCAGGAGCCGGAGATGGCGAGGCCGCGCTGGAGGGATATGCAGAAACGCTCAGAACGCTAAGAACTATGATGTAGCAAATGGGACGCAATTTTCGATCCACAAACACAGACAGTCCTCCGTGCAAACCACTACTTGGGTGAGGGGATGAGCACAGTTGAATCCATCATCCTTTCAAGCGAATTTGTATTATACAGCGTATGTGAGACGGAGCCCCTCTAAGTGAAGAGGGGAACGCCGCCCAGGAAAATGCTCGTCCCTGGCAGATAGGCTGTCTTGGCAAACTTACGGCTGGGGGGTAGGAATCACGACTTTCTCACCATCCAGCTAGCCCGCATTATTCATGACGGTTCGTCGCGAAATGGCGGAGTGGCGCGCGACTCGCGTGACGTGTGAGCCCTGTCCCTGCCAGTCGCGCCCGTCTCGCTTGAGTCAGGCATCGGCGATTGCAGCAGAAGCGCTCATGAATAATGCGGGTTAAGATCCTGCGAGGGTGGGCTCGCGAGGAGGGATCCAGGGCGGGAAATCACCAGGCTCCGCAGTCTACAGAAAGACTATAAAGACTATCTGGGATAAGAGAAATACGTCCCGCAGGATGCTCAAAAAGGCCAGACTTCTCACCCACCCGGCCCTGGCGCGCCGAGACGCGCCTTGTCCCAAGCAAGGCCACAGCGAGTGAAGGGCCGATGCGTACCCTCTGGGGCGCACGGTGCGACGAATAAGGAGCACCAAGTCTGTGCGCGCCGCCGAGTGGTGAGGCGGCCGGGTCCCCGTTGAGGGTCTGAACGATGCGAGAACGAAGCTGGCGGAATTTTTCAGCACCCTGCTAGAAGTCGAGTCCTACCTTGGAGTTGGAGTCGCGGAGATGTTTGCGAACCCGCACTTGTTCCTGGTGCTTGCGCAATAACTGTCGCCGAATGACGTCGCGATCTTCGGCCACGATGCGCACCAATCGATCGACATCCTCTGCATGCTCGCGGACCAATTCGGACAACTTTGCCATTTGGCTTTCAAGATGTTCTAACCGTCGGAGCCCATCGGCGCTGCGGTCCACTACCGGCGTCTGGACCGGCTTCTGTTTCACGAGCGACGTGACCAGTACATCCCGCTTCATGCTTACTCCTTTGCGCGATTACTCACCGATATTCCTAGGCTGTCCAGAGTAGTATCGTCTCAGATCCTCGCGATGTCAACGAGTCTGCTTTCTTTCTATTTCCTCAGTGTCCTGCTACAATTCGCCGCAATGCTGAACATGTTCACCATGGTGCTGGCGGGCGGGAAGGGCGAACGTCTCCAGCCCCTCACTGAACATCGGGCTAAACCGGCGGTTCCCTTTGGCGGGAAATATCGTATTATCGATTTTACGCTCAGCAATTGCCTCAACTCCGGGCTTCGAAAAGTCGCAGTCCTCATCCAGTACAAATCCCACTCGCTCGACCGTCACATTCGCACGGGCTGGAACATCTTCAACGCCGAACTCGGCGAATTCATCGCCTCGATTCCACCCCAGCAGCGGATCAGCGAAGAATGGTACCAAGGTACCGCCGACGCGGTCTATCAAAACCTTTTTCTCCTCGACAATGAACAACCGGACTATGTGCTCATCCTCGCCGGCGACCATATCTACAAGATGAACTATATGGAGATGTTCCATTGGCTGATCGCCAAAGGCGCCGATGCCGTGGTCGGCGCGATTGATATTCCGATCGAAGAGGCCCATCGATTCGGCGTGATGAGCGTGGATGGGGATTTCCTGATTACGAACTTTGACGAGAAGCTGGCTCACCCGCCGTCGATCCCCGACGATCCGACCCATGCCTTTGCCTCGATGGGCATCTACCTGTTTCGCACCAACGTCCTTCGCGAGCACTTGATCGCCGACGCCCAGGAGGGTGGGAGTCACGACTTCGGGAAAAACATCATTCCGCGAATGATTCGCGATCGGCGTGTCTACGCCTACAAATTTATCGACGCGAAGAATAAAGACGTGAAGTATTGGCGGGACATCGGAACATTGGACGCGTACTGGGAAGCGAACCTGGATCTCGTCGCGGTGGATCCCCTCTTCAATCTCTACGACGAACATTGGCCGATTCGAACCTATCAAGGGCAATTTCCACCTGCTAAATTTGTCTTTGCGCAAGACTATCAGGGCGGCAGGATGGGCGTGGCCCTGGATTCCATCGTCTGCGGCGGCTGCATCTTCTCCGGTGGCCGGGTGCAAAACTCAGTCCTTTCGCCGAATGTCCGTGTGCAGGACAATGCGGACGTGCGTGAATCGATCGTCATGGAAAACGTCGTCATCGGCGCACAGAGTCGAATCAGACGGGCCATCATCGACAAGGATGTCATCATCCCGCCCAAGTCGGAAATAGGGTACGACCGAGCGGTCGACGCCCATCGATTTACCGTCACCGAATCCGGCTTGGTCGTGATTGCAAAGGGAATGAAACTGCATGCCTCCCTCGATTCATCCGGTTGATCTGATTATCGCTCTTCGCGAAAAGCACTTGACCCCTGCCATCGTGTTCCTCACGTCGCGCCGTGCGTGCGATGAAGCGATGCAGGCCTTCGACCATAGCCGCATCCTCCTCCCGCCGCCTCGTCAGCAGGCAATCACCATCGTGCTGGAAAAGGTGATCGCCCAATATCCCAGCATCGCCGAACACCCGCTCATTCCGACCGTCCAGCGCATCGGCGTGGCTGCGCATCACGCAGGCCATCTGCCCTCGTGGAAAATCGCGGTTGAGGAACTGATGCGTCATGGCTGCCTTGATGCCGTCTTCGCCACGACCACACTGGCAGCCGGAGTCGATTTCCCTGCGCGAACCGTCATCATCACACAGTCCAGCATTCGCAAGTCACGCGACTTCATGGACTTGACGATCGGCGAGGTGCAGCAGATCGCCGGCCGCGCAGGACGCCGCGGAAAAGATCTCGTAGGCTTCGCCATCGTCACCCCCTCGCCCTACATCGATCTGAACGTGCTGACCAAAGGTTTCACCGGCCATCCGGAAGCGATCAACAGCCAATTCGTCATCAGCTATCCGATGGTCCTGAATCTCTTGAAAGCGCATGCGCTGGATCAAATCCAACCGATTCTCGCCAAAAGCTTTGCGCAATTTCAGCTCAACCAGCGCGCCGAGGTCTTGGAACGCAAGCTGGACGATCTGCGCGATCAGATGGAACCTTTCGGGCCGCGCGTCTGCACCGACTGGATCACAGAATGGCAGACCTTCGACCAAGTCCGCCGGCAGAAATCGCACCGTGCCCCCGTCAGAAGGCACGAGCCACCAGAAGTTGCCGCACGTTTTCACTTTCTCACCCCCGGTCGCGTGGTGGGCTTCGGCCGCAGCCGAGGCGTGGTCCTGCGACAGTATCGTAGTAAAGGACAGAAGAGCCCGATGATCACGGCACTGCGTCTAGGCGGAGGCATTACCGAATCTCCTGCCTCCACGGTGACCGAAGTGTCCGACCGTGTCCTCGACTGCGTGGACGCACCGGTCTATCCCTGGTGCACGCCAGAGAGCGTGGAAGAGTTACTCCATCACCTGGAAGAGTTGCCGGGTAGGCTGCCGGAGCTTCCCATCCTCATTCCGAAGGACGATGAACCGATTCCGGACGCCATCGTGCAAACCCTAGGCGACTTTGCCTGCCCGACCTGTCCTTCACGTTCCGCCTGTCAGAGGGACTATCCCCTCGCCTCCAAACTTCGGCAGGAACAACATCGACACGTCAAATCGATCCAGGCTCTGAGGACGAGTCTCTGGCACCGTTTCCAGGAGAAGATCGACGTCTTGCAACAGTTCGGGTACCTTACACCGACGGCCCGTCTGACCGATGACGGCGAATGGGCCAGGCTCATCCGCATCGACCACTCGCTGCTCATCACAGAATTGCTCCGGGCCGATGCGTTCAACGGAGCCGATCCCGCCATGCTGGCTGCCGTCATGTCGAGCATCGCGCATGACGACGATCGCCCCGGCGCCTTTCCTCGCGTCAGTTCCGGATTGGGTTCATTGCTCGGGCAGGTCCGAAAACTTGCCGCGTCGCTCTCGCCGCATGAAGATCCCCCGCTCTTGCGGGCCGACATTGCCGCAGTGACGGAACGGTGGATCGGTGATCCCACGCTCACGTGGATCGGTCTCTGTAAAAGCACCACGATGGCTGAAGGGGATATCTATCGCCTCTTGGCACGAACCTTGGAATTCCTATCACAACTGCACACGCTCAAGGGCACACACCCAGGATTGGCAGACACCGCCTCACGCGCGATCGCCGCCTTGCGCAGGGGCGTGCTGGAGGAATTACCGTGACGACGTTACACGTTCAACGTTGCACGTTAACCGTAAGAATAGAGTATGGCCCTTTATCGTTGGGGCGTTTCACGAACAACAATTCACGAATAACGGCATCGAGATGACCACCGAAGAACTCGAACAACTCCTGGCTCAACAACCGATCGCGCTCTTGCACCGCCTGGCCCGTGGGCGTGTTCAGCGGCATTTCCGCGCAGGCAAACGCCGCTTGATCGAAGTCTTGCTGCGCCATTCCGCCGAGAACCGCGCAGGGTTTGAGTCCGACCTGATGACCTTGATCGGCGAGCAACAGGCTCACCCCTCTCCACCCGCGCCTCAAGTCCCTGCTGCGCGGAAACCAAAGCCCTCGGCACCGCAGCGTCGCACCACGCACAGGCCGGTTGAGCCAGAATCACATGAGCCGGCCATCACCCTGTCCAGCTGGTTGGAGGGACGGGGGGTGCCGCCATCGCAGACCTTTGTCCCGGATGCTTGGCAAGAAGACGCCATCGCCAAACTGAGAGAGAGTGACGTAGTCGTGAGCGTCCCGACGGGAAGCGGAAAGACCTATGTCGCAGTCGAAGCGGCTCGTCGCGCCATCGCGGAGAATCGGACCGTCATTTATACGTCGCCTCTAAAGGCGCTCTCGAATACCAAGTACACGGAGTTTTCAAAAATATTCGGTCCAGACCAGGTCGGCATTCTGACCGGCGATCGGCGCGACAACGGGCAAGCGCCCCTGCTGATTATGACGACGGAAATCTTGCGGAATCTGCTCTACGATGCAGGAGGCGGTGAGATCGACGTACGGCTGGATACGTTAGGTCTTGTTATTTTAGACGAGTCGCAATATATCGCGGATCCGGAGCGGGGCGTCGTCTGGGAAGAAACGATTATCTTCTGCCCGAGCCAAGCACGGCTGCTCTTACTCTCCGCCTCGATCGGCAACCCACACGATATTGCCGAGTGGCTCACCTCGATCAGACCGACTCCCTGCCACTTAATCCGCCACAGCACGCGGACCGTCCCGCTTCGAGCCGGCTACTTACATCCGAATGGCAAGCTCACACCGCTCTTCCGCACCGTCGGCATTCCCCACGGCCATCCAAGCCATCTCCATCCGGAAGCCAAACGGCTCTTTGCCCAATACGAAGACGAGACACTTCCGACAGGACGCCGACGAAACTAGCGATTGCCTGTCAAAACGTGTAGCTCACTCCCAGAGTCACGCCATGCCGGAAAGTCTGGAAATCGTTCAGATTGACACTTGAGGAAGG
>VBOL01000229.1 GCA_005887945.1 Nitrospirota bacterium | reverse complement strand
GTGCGGGCCTTGAGCTGCAGCATCACCACGAGTTTCCCGGCGAATCTCGCCCGCACCAGTAAGTACCTGACGCACGAGGTGTTTAATCGCTATCACTCGGAGCATGAGATACTGCGGTATATCCACCGTCTCGGGGCAAAGGATCTGTCGCTCGTCCATTCGATGATCCCTTTGGGATCCTGCACCATGAAGCTGAACGCGACGGTCGAGATGCTGCCGGTCACCTGGCCGGAGTTCTCACGGCTTCATCCCTTTGCGCCGATCGAGCAAACCAAAGGGTATCAAGAATTGTTCCACCAGCTGGAGGCCTGGCTGGCCGAGATCACCGGACTCTCCACCGTTTCCTTGCAACCGAACGCGGGCTCTCAGGGCGAGTATACGGGACTGATGGTGATTCGGGCGTACCACCGGAGCCAAGGTGAAGAACATCGGGATGTGTGCTTGATTCCCGTGTCCGCGCACGGCACGAATCCAGCCAGTGCGGCCATGGTGGGCATGATGGTTGTGACGGTCGCCTGCGATCGACAGGGCAATGTGGATTTAACTGATCTTGAAGCCAAGGCTGCTCAGCATCGCGATCGGCTCTCAGCGCTCATGTTGACCTACCCCTCGACCCACGGCGTCTTCGAAGCGGACGTGCGGCGCATCTGTCAGATCGTTCATACGCACGGCGGGCAAGTCTATATGGATGGTGCCAACTTGAATGCCCAGGTGGGGCTCTGCCGGCCCGGGGATATCGGCGCGGATGTTTGCCATCTGAATCTACACAAGACATTCTGTATCCCCCATGGCGGCGGGGGGCCTGGGATGGGACCAATCGTTGCGGCGCGGCATCTAGCGCCGTTTCTTCCCGGCCATCCGGTGACACACCTGGGCGGACAAGATTCCATCGGACCGGTGTCGGCGGCACCTTACGGCAGCCCCAGCATCGTGACGATTTCCTGGGTCTACATCGCCCTGATGGGACGCGACGGCTTGACCAAGGCGACGCAGATGGCGATCTTGAACGCCAACTACATGGCCAAACGGCTGGAGAAATACTATCCCATCCTCTACACGGGAACGTCCGGGTTCGTCGCGCACGAGTTTATTCTTGATTTTCGTCAGTTCAAGGAGGCTACGGGAATTGAAGCGATGGATGTAGCGAAGCGATTGATGGATTATGGATTTCATGCTCCGACGGTCTCGTTCCCGGTTGCCGGGACGCTCATGATCGAACCGACGGAAAGCGAATCGAGGGCCGAATTAGACCGGTTCTGCGAGGCGCTGATCTTGATTCATGCAGAGATGCAAGACATCGTCGAGGGCCGCCAGCCGCGCACAAATAATTTGCTGAGGAACGCTCCCCACACGGCACAGGTGGTGACGGCCAGCGAATGGAATCGACCCTACAGCCGTGAACAGGCTGCCTTTCCTGCTCCCTGGGTACGCGATCATAAATTCTGGCCCAGCGTGAGCCGCATCGACGAAGCCTATGGAGATCGCCATCTCGTTTGCACGTGCCCGCCGACCGACACCTACTAGATCGGCTGCTGAAAAAGGCTCCTGACTTCGTTCTCAGTCGCGTGCCTCCCTGCGGCCTTGCCAGATAGCCTTTTTGAGCAGCCCTGAAGAGGGGGCTCCCGACATAACCCCGCTTGCTCAACCTGAGCTACCCCCGATTCCGTCAACACCCCCCAAATGGGGACATGGTTCTGGGTTTCGAACTGCTCGGTGTGGCGCGCGATGACCGGCTGGTCTCTCTTGTTTATCTGGGCTGTCTCGTTTGTTTGGTTGAACCAGACAGACCAGATAGACCAGAAGAACCAGATCAACCCCCGCCCGTCTCGCGCCTCTCGCCTGAACATTGGCGATTGCAGCAGAAGCGCTCGTGATTAATGTAGGCTACGGAAAAACTATGTTGGCACCCCAGAACGTCGATGGTCCGTCCAAGTGGCACAACAGAAGAATATTTACGCAGGATGCTCAATAAGGCGACCTTCTCACCCGCCCAACCCTGGCGCGCCGAGACGCGCCTTGTCCCAAGCAAGGCCGCAGCGAGCTGTCACTATAAGGGGTGGGTGGGATGAGATCCCAACTGCGCGCGTCCAACGAGGGCCTGCTGAGGCCGCGCGTTGCGCGAGTACGGGGATTGTCCCAGCTACCCCGTCCCCACTTTTCAGCATCCTGCTACAGCGCTCCCTCGGGAATTTGATCTAACTTATAGAAATCAATCGGGTCCAGTCGGCGCTGGGTCGCTTCAGTGGGCTCGCTGCCCTTGGTAAAGAGTTCGACGGTACTAGGCTGTCCCTCCTGCTCGCCCTCAAGCAACCCCGTCGCCGGATCAACCTTGACGAACGTGACGCCTTCCGGAATGGTAAAGGGCATGACCGGTAGCGGCTTGAGCGCTTCCTGCATGAAATTGATCCAGATAGGCAGGGCGGCATGCGCCCCCGATTCCGTCTCGCCGAGTGAACGTCGGTCGTCAAACCCAACGTAGATGCCCGTGACCAAGTTCGGCGCACCGCCGATAAACCACGCATTGATAAACTCGTCCGTGGTTCCGGTTTTCCCCGCAATCGGCCGCCCGATTACTTTGGCCGCCTGACCGGTCCCCTTTTGGATCACGTCTTCCATCATGTTCGTGATCAAGTACGCCGTTTCTTTGGAGATCACCGCCAGTGCTTGCGGTTCCGCCTGTTCAAGCACCTTTCCCGCGTTGTCCTTCACGAACAGGATCGCATATGGTTCCGCACGGTTCCCCTGGTTGAGCAACACGCTATAGGCGGAGGTCAGTTCCTTCAGCCCGACGGAAGATGAGCCCAGCCCCAACGACAGGTCTGCCGCCAGCGGACTGGTGATCCCGACCGTTTTCGCAAACTCAATGACATTCTTTACGCCAACCTTATCCAGCAACCGGACCGTCGCCAAGTTGTGCGAGTGGGCCAGGGCATCCCGCAAACTCACCATGCCATGAATTTTCCTTCCATAGTTCTCCGGCTTCCACGTTTTCTCATCCTGGTCCTGCTCGTAAACTACCGGTGCATCGAGGATCACCGACGCGGGGCTCATCCCCTGACTCATGGCCGTCGCGTAGATGATCGGCTTGAAGGCTGACCCGGGCTGGCGGTGGGCCTGCACGGCCCGATTGTACTCGCTGCGAACGAAATCGTAGCCTCCGACCATGGCTCGAATGGCACCCTTGCCTGGCTCCAGCGCAATCAATCCTCCATCGACGAGGGGAGTCTGTTCCAGTTGCACAAGGACGATGCCATGATCCAGCTTCTTCACCATCACCTCGATGACATCGCCGGGCTTGAGCACTTGCTTGAGATTCGGATTGACCACGAGATCTTTCGCCATATCCGGCCCAGTAAGACGGCGCTTCGCCCATGCCATATCGTCAAAGGCGAGCTTGGCCACCGTCGTGCCGATCTGCACCAGATAATAGTCCTTCGCCACTTTGCTGACGAACCCCTCGCGATAGTCTCCTACCTTCACCGCCTGATCAGTCGCCGCAGCAACGATGGGCGGGGTCGGCGCAGTCAAATCGACCGTTCGGAGCGGACCACGCCACCCTTGGCGCTTATCCAAGTCGCGCAGGCCGGCTGTAAATGCCGCTTCAGCAGCCTGCTGCATCTCCATGTTCAATGTTGTAAAGACCTTGAGGCCGCCCTTGTACACCATCGCTTCGCCATACTTCGCGACCAGCAACTGTCGGATATACTCCACAAAGTAGGGCGCAGCCTGTTCACTGCCAGGACGACGGAAATTGAGAATCTCCGCTGCAGCCTGTTCACGTTCTGCTGTGGTGATGAACTTCGCCTCTTCCATCCGCGCCAGTACATGCTCCTGTCGATTTTTTGCGCGATCGTAGGCCTTGAAGGGCGAATAATGGTTGGGCGATTTCGGGAGACCAGCCAGAAATGCTGATTCTCCTATCGTGAGAGCGGAGAGGTCTTTCCCAAAATACGTTTGAGCCGCCGAGGCGACACCATAGGCGCCTTGTCCGAAGTAAATCTGATTCAAATA
>VBOL01000228.1 GCA_005887945.1 Nitrospirota bacterium | reverse complement strand
TCTACGGCGATCCTGGAACGTTGTAGCATTAACCTGGACGACAGAGCTTTAAAAGATGGATTGGAGAGAGTGGATTGCAGATTCGCAGCCTGTGTCTCACGCTGGTGTTACAAATGCCCCGATTCATCGTGTTGACCTGCGGTTTGTTAGTTTGCTGCGGCTGACAAACGCTTGGGAAGGCACGAGGTTAGGGAGCCCTGCTACCACATTGCTACCGAGCTACCGAAATGACCGAGGCGCAGGCGGCGAAGAAGTCCAAGCGCTACAAGACAAGGTACCCACTTGTCTTTACTCATCTGGTCACTTGTAAGGAAAGCCCCCGGAGGGCCGGAGGCTTCCCAGTGAAGCAACTCAATGCTTCAATGCGTGAGCAGCCATCCACTCCTTGGCTTCATGCGCGACAATATGAAGGGCCTCAAGGTCATTGAGACCGAACGAAGTCCCATTATGCCACGCTCCGGACTGATCCTTGAACGAGCGAGAGAAGGTGGTCGAGAAAAATGGACCCTTCTCGCTCACGTTCTGCCAAATCGTCGCTTTGATGCGGCCGTATCGCAGCGTAGTTGCGGGTTGGTTGTTGGTAGCCATCTTGTTTCCTCCCTTGTTGAAATGAAGTTGGCTCTCTCGCAGGAGGAGGAGAGCCAACGTACAGTTCACGGAGGAAACTCAAGGCAGTGGCCGTTGTCGGCGTGCCGAAGAGGAACAAGCGGCGGGAGTGACAGTCTTACTGGCATGAGCGGTGCGCCTCGTAGGTGATAGCCGGTCGGCCGTTGCTGTAGGCTACAACAAAAACGTGATGAGTTGCGGTGTGATTGAACCTATGGCCCGCTGATTGGATCAGGTTCCGGCAGCTGCTAGCACAGTTTTAGCACAATGGGCTAATCACGCTGTGGGCGTGGCCGGGAGCAAATCCGCTGTAAGCTGATGAGAGAAAAGAGAGAAGATTGGTTGCGGGGGAAGGATTTGAACCTTCGACCTTTGGGTTATGAGGCTGATTAAGGCGTATTCTTGAACTCCCTGTTTTGGCTCTGGTTTCCCGTTTTTATCTTGGTAGACAAGGCGTTACGAGATTTCTGTCTCGTCGAGTCTGTTCGATCTGTTCTGGTCTTTTCGGTTGTGTTTTAGCACAAAATTAGCACAGCGCATCGTTCTGTCATCGGTGTCCTGCTGGTCCTGGTCATGCTGTGATCAGGACCAGCCTTTGGTGTATTGTACGATATGGTCGATCCGCCACATCAATGTCAACAATCGGTAGCAACGAGGTAGGAATTACCCAGTATTTCCCACCTCATTGAGTCCGCTGATTAAGAGTCCAACCGAAGACCTACCTCCGGACACTCAGCACAACGAATCCTCAGCAAAAGAGGAAGATTCGTGATGGCTCACGTCATCATGGATCATCGTGTGTCATGGTGTTTTGGCACCAGCTTGGCACCATGCACTCGCGCTTTTTACAGTGCTTTCTCGCGGGAAGCATTGTGTCCACGGAACCGCTTTATCATTGAGAATATGGCAAATAGCCCTATGCCGATACCCATTAGCAAGAGTGCAGACGGCTCCGGAACTGGCTGAGGCGATATATTTCGCGTTTGATCGAGTGGCGCCGATTGACCGGGGTTCTGCACATGTCCCGACCTAGCCGAGTGATGACCCGGGTTCTGCACCAGTTCCGAACTATCCGAACTATGACTAAACCACGAAAATGCCTCAGCTGTGATGGGGAATGATATGAGTGCTAAAAGTACAAAAACACCGCAGTAAGTTAATATTTTCATTGTGCCCTCTTAGGATTCATGAATTAGTTTTTGGAGCCGAGGCCAAAATATATGTCTCCATTGCGACCGTACTGCGCGTCCAATACAGGCTTAACGTTACCGCGGCGGTGTAGCCAGCTCAATTCCTCAGACGGGCTACGTATCCTCAGACGGGCTACGTACCGTCACGTAGTTATCCACGGGTATGACTGCACTTCAGCTGTTTCCTATGACTGAGGGGGCAACAGAGGAGTGGCTCATGCAAGCAGCGTCGGGCCTTGGTTAGAACAGTTCGGTGAGGGCTTGCCCTGGAGAGGATGCAATCCCGCTGGTTGCGCATATGTCCGAGAAGGCTAAGCGAAAAAGCGGAATCCCGCTGATGCGCTATCAGCTCTTGCCTTGAAAGGTCTTGAAAAACAAAAGCACATACCACTCGGTGTCACGTTGGTGTCAAAATTTTGTGTCAAATTATTTGCTGTCTATCAAACTATTTACTAATGATCTTAAGGTGGGGGTTGGGTAGGTGCCTCGCGCGAGCAAACTGACGCTCGATGAACGGGAACGACGATTCGTCAAGGGAGTGGTCGAGGGCAAACCCCTGACCCAAGCGGCCAAAGATGCCGGCTACGCCACGTCGACTGCAGAAAAGAAATCGTACGCGATTCTCCAACGGCCATTGGTCAAGAGTGAGATGACGAAAGCCTTAGAACGGGCGGGAGTGACGCTCGTGCACATCGTGCAACCGATCGCCGATGCGCTTACGGCTACGCGGTCCTATATTGATCCTAAATCCGGCCTCTTAATAGAAACATCCGTGCCCGATCACAAGATTCGGTTGGAAGCCTCCCGCGATGCGGTCGCCTTGTTCGGGGGCATCCCGAAGGTGGGGGAAGCCACACCGACTGCCCATGGGTTGAACCTCTTTATTGCGGTTGACCACGGCCAAGGGCGAAGCGGCGAGATGCCGCCACAAGTGATGCAAGACATCTCGCCTTCAGGACCTTCCACCACACCTCTTGCACGAACCCCCGACCTTTGACCTTCTCCTGATTTTATGAATAGCTTCCTTGCATAATCAGCGATGGGAGTGAAGCGGTTGCACGGACTCGGCTTCCACGCGGGATAAAACAAATGGGATGCACTCCCTTTGCTGTCAGAGTGTACTGACCAGTCGCCCCTCACGTAAGCCCTGCACAAGCATATAGTAGTGGAAGTGCAACGCACAGGTGTAGAGATAGCCGGTGATAAAACTTGGCGGGACTCCGGCCGTCAAGGCCCGCCACAGTCGCTGACCATACTCGCGGCGCAACCCCTTCTCCTTCACATGCCGGAATAACCGGCACGCGAACACGACGGCAACCAAGGCCTGCGTGACCTCCTCCTTCACGCGCACCCAGGGATGCCGTTTCCCATACTTTTCACTGCCCAGCTGCCCCTCGCCCAGATACCCGCCAAAATACAGGGCCTCGACCCGTTCAAAATACGCCGGGGCCTCATACAGCGCGTGCATCACACCAATATACCCATCCCGCAGTTGGCTCCGGCTCAGGTTGAGCGGAATCACGTTGGTGCCAAACTCCGACTCATCCGCGGGATCGAGACGCCCTTCGTTGGTGAGGCGGGCGTGCAAGGGTGTTTTCGGGATGGCATAGAGCATCCCGAGCATCGCATGCGGAATATGCCCGTCTGCGAGAAACTGCCGCTGCGCGTGGAAGATCGTGGCGTCATCGTGATCGAAGCCCACGATCATGCCGCACGTGACCTCAAGGCCCGCGCGCTGAATTCTCTGGATGCGCTCCAGCATGCTCCCCTTGACGGGCCTGACGTTTTGATATTTCTTTGTCTCTTTGAGGGCGGCTTCATTGGGGGTTTCGATGCCGATGAAGACGGCTTCAATGTTGGCGTCGGTCATGAGGCGCATCAACTCGTCGTCTTCGGCAAGGTCGAGCGTCGCTTCCGTAAAGAAGGTAAAGGGGTAGCCGTGGTGCTCTTGATACTGAATGACATCTCGGAGTACGCCTTTGATGGCCTGCTTATTCCCGATGAAATTGTCATCGACGATGAACACTTGGTGCACGTGCAACCTACGCAGACTGTCCAGTTCCGCGAGGACTTGCGCGCTCGTCTTGAGTCGTGGGAGCCGCCCAAAGGTGACGATGATGTCACAAAATTCGCAGGTGAAGGGACACCCCCGGGAGATCTGCAGGCTCGCGTAGAGATACGCGTCCATCTTCAGCAGCTCGAAGCGGGGCGTCGGCACACGGGTCATATCCGATTTCGTCGGTTGCTCATAGCGCCGTTTCCACTGACCGACCTGCCAATCCTCCAAGAAGGCGGGCCATGTGTCTTCGGCTTCGCCCACGAAAATGACGTCCGCCAACTCGCCAAAGTAGTCTTCCTGGACCGTGACCCAGGGGCCACCCACCACCGTAAAGCAGCCCCGCTGCTTCAACTCGCGCAGAATCTCCTTCATGCGCGCGCGTTGCACGCTCATCCCCGTCACGCCGACAATGTCCATGCCCGCTAACGCCGCATAGTCAAGGGGCTCTACATTTTCATCGATCAACGTCACCACGTGCGCGTGCGGGGTCAGCGCGGCGAGCAGCGGCAGTGCGGCAACCGGCGTGTTCGCGCGTTTCCCGACGATGGGCATCACATGATCGTGCCCCCAAAAGGACACGTCAAAGCGGGGGTTGATCAGGGCAATGCGCGCCACCGCGTCTCCGCTACCTCGTGAGCGTCGACGCGTGTCTCGGGCCTCCTCAGTGGCCAGCGCGACTTCCGCGTGCATCGCGAGCTCTCGCATGGTCAGCCACTCCTAAAGCGATGTTCTGCGGTAGAGCCCGGCGGTCGGGAGGGGCGGTGGGATGGCTCCGCCGTCTTGGCCCCATCCTTGACATTCATCGACTGAGGAATCGCATCCGCGAGTGGAGCACGTTGTGAAGCGATGGCAACCATGGCACGTCTCCTCGTGAAAGAGACAGGGTCTTGGTCGAGGAGGAAGAACAAAAACTAGGACGTCCGATGCACTCCCGGCGCCCGGCAACATCGGGTTTACAAGCACGATCCATTGCGCTCGTGCGTCCCAAGAATCGTCGTAGGGTAAGGGTACGTTATCAAGATCAGTGAAATCAATGCACATATCTCATCAGCCTTCCGAGTCAAAACCTCGGCTCGTCCCCGCATATGGACTCCCAACACATCAACATCTTCTGATGCTTCTCGTTTGAGCTCAAAATGAACTCTTAATGCCTCCGTGTGTCAAACCGCCAGGGTTCCGCACCAGTCACCCTGGCATTGGACGCCGCTTCTTACACGGAAGAAAGAACCAGCCCTAACATGGCCCGTATTCCGTCATGCTCAAGCAGATCTCAAAGATCAATTCGCAGATGTGTGTGCAGAAACACTCAATTGATATTGCGAGCAGGCACGAGATTTTGTCCTATGCGGGGTGGTCGCGACACAAGAGATCCGCCGAACGTTTGAGCGACGCCACGCAACCGTTATGGAACCATTGTCGGCAGGCTGCTGTTCTTGTCCGGTGGTACCAATGGCGGATTGGCTTGCTTTATAAGTTCGACAATTTCCTTGTGTCCGGCTGTTTCTGCCCAACGGAGGGGACTTCTTAAGGCCCAGCCAGCTTCTCTTAGCCGTGCATGACGCGCAAGCAAGAACTGCACGATCGACGTATGTCCTTTCGTGGCGGCAGCATGCAAAGCGGTCCATCCCGTGAAATCAGCTGCGTCGATATCCGCCCCATTCTCGGCCAAAACCCGAACGGTCTCTAGATGACCATTCCCGGCGGCGATGATGATGGCTCGTGTCCCCGAAAAAGGAAGCCGGGCATTGATCTCAGCACCGTGTTGCAACAGGGCATGGATTTTTTCCGAGTCCCCTTGATCGGCCGCGAGCATGAGTGAGATTCCACAGCCCATGAGGAGAAATGGGAGAGCTGCCATTGCAATCCAGAATGGAAAGACTCGTTTGGGCAAGGTAGAGCGTATCACTGTGGGTCCCAATAGAGCGTCGGTAATTTAAAAGATCAAGAAGAGAATTTCTTGTTTGACAAGGCGCCCTCTGGAATTTTCCTCTGATAAGAGAGGTTTGGCCTAGCATCACAAACGTGGAAGCTAATTCTTCATGTTAGCCCTGAAACATTGCTTGAACTCGCAATGACCAATAAATAAATCTTGACGGACTTCAATAACATGACAGTCATTGTCTAAACGGTTCTTCCAACAAAGTTCTGCTGGCGACGGCCTCTCCAACCCGCTGTAGCCGACGGAGGCCGCTTACAGGAAGAACAGGATAATCCAATCCTAATGCGCACTGGCCTCGGCTCAGGAAACATTTGTTTTTGAGCCTGCCCAAGGATAGATCAAACTCCTTGAGAAATCGACCAGCTCTTCTTGGCATTCTCGACTAGGTTTTTGACACCGATGAATCACGCGTTTTCACAGTGATAAATTTTGGAGGCCACTTGGTATTCCCCTACATCTACGACGTGGGGCTGTGGAAGAAACAGGGCCGCCTTCGGTTGAAATTTAGATAATCGACAAGAACACGGACAAAGACACGGACAAAATGAACCACCAGAGCAGGAAAGGGAGGCACAGGAGTGTGGAAGTGGTTGAAACGGTTGGTTGCGGGGGAAGGATTTGAACCTTCGACCTTTGGGTTATGAGCCCAACGAGCTACCGGGCTGCTCCACCCCGCGGGCCGATGCTAACAAAGCGCTGAACGGCAAGTCAAGCCAACGTCGGCGCATCCAAGTTGCTTTCGCTCACCTGCAATGCTAAAGCGATAACATGCGACTCGTGTTCATGGGCACGCCAGATTTTGCGTCGGCCTCGCTTGAGGCCTTGTTGAGGTCGGACGATTCCGTTGTCGGCGTTGTCACTCAACCGGATCGTCCGAAAGGGCGCGGGCAAATCTTCACGCCGTCACCGGTGAAACTTCTGGCGCAGCGCGCACAGATTCCTCTGCTGCAACCGCTCAAGATGAAGGATCCTGAATTTTTCCACGCTCTGGCTGGGTGGAGCCCGGACCTGATTGCGGTCGCGGCGTTCGGACGTATTTTGCCTCCGGCGATCCTCTCGCTTCCCCCGCGCGGCTGTATCAATGTGCACGGTTCCCTTCTTCCAAAATATCGCGGCGCTGGTCCGATTCAGTGGGCCATCGTCAACGGCGAGACGGAAACAGGAATTACGACCATGCTGATGGATGAGGGGATGGATACCGGCGCTATGTTGCTTCAAGAAGCTCTCCCTATTACTCCGGACGATACCGCTGGCACCCTCTCGCCACGTTTAGCTGTGCTCGGAGGCAGACTGCTGGTTGAGACGATTGCTAGACTCAAAGCCGGCACCCTTGTGCCACGGCCGCAGGATTCTTCACGGGCGACCTTGGCGCCGTTGCTGAAAAAGGAAGATGGTGCGATCGATTGGGCCTTGCCGGCCACTGCTTTGGCCAACCGGGTCCGCGGACTCTCTCCTTGGCCTGGGGCCCACATACGCATGGCAGGAGGCGACCGATGGACGATCTGGAGAGCTCTGGCGCTCCCAGGACCCGTGACGAAGCCTCCGGGGGTGATCGTCGCCATCACAAACGAGGCGATTCATGTCGCGACTGGGGACGGGATTCTTGCCGTGATGGAGTTGCAGCCGGCTAATAGCCGTCGCATGGCCGTATCTCAATACTTGGCAGGCCATCCCGTTGCTGTTGGAGTGCAGTTAGGAGGACCGGCTCTTTCCTAGCGTCCTGCCCGTTCATCACACAATCGGTGTGTCTCCGTCCGAGTCCCTTATGGCTTCTGATTCTCGACCCCTATTCACTGCCCAGACCATACCGTCAGCGCGTATGATCGCACTCTCGTTGTTGATGGAGTCCGTCAAGAGCGAGGAAGGGGTCGATATCTTGTTAGATCGCGCGCTCGCGCAATGCTCGTTCGACAGCAGGGAACGAGCCCTCACGGTGGAACTGGCCTATGGCGTCTTGCGGCGACTTGCGACCATCGATTGGCGGCTTGAACCGGTTTTGGACAAGCCGCTCCCTCGCCTTCCCCTCGCCGTGCAGATGGTGCTCAGGCTTGGTACCTACCAACTCCTGTTTCTAGATCGTATTCCGCAGTCTGCCGCAGTCAACGAATCAGTCAACCTAGCCAGGGCCATTGCTGGCACACTTGGCAGAGACTGGAGTGGGTTCGTCAATGCGGTTTTGCGCGCGCTGTTGCGCCATCCGCCTCAGCCCTGGCCCAGCATGGATCCTGATGCCGCGCACGCCTTCGCCGTGCGGTACTCGGTTCCAAGCTGGCTCAGCCGTCGATGGGTAGAACGTCTGGGCGTGGGCTCTGCGGAAATGGCCTGCGAGGGGGTCAGCGTTGCGCCTCCGCTGACGCTTCGGGTGAACCAGCTGATCACGACCAGGGAAGCATTCCTCGAAACATTGGCACAGGTGGGTATTGCGGCCAAGCCGACCAGTGTAAG
>VBOL01000227.1 GCA_005887945.1 Nitrospirota bacterium | reverse complement strand
ATGATTCGTCGCCACCCTGTTCCTACGATTAAGAGAGATTAATTTTCAGTTGTGTATTCCTCACAGGTCACGACACAGGCGTGACAGAAAACCAACATACAAAGTGGTAGGCCTCTCAAACTGGTTCTGAGCAAGGATCAGAATTGATGTTCCTTGTGGCGTTCGCGTGCTTGCAATGGTTGAGACCCTCACCTATTATTCTCCAATACGCCACATGAGGCACTAATGACTTGGTTGCACGCGATCCCCTACCCCAACATTAGCCCGGTCTTCCTCGAGCTGGGGCCCCTGCAGTTTCGCTGGTACGGTCTGATGTATCTTATTGGACTGGCGGGCGCCTATTTCATGATCATGCGTCGAGTGGAGTCGAGGGGCCTCTCCATGACCAGGGACCAGGTGTACAATATGGTCGTGTGGGCTGCGTTCGGGGTGTTTATCGGTGGACGGCTCGGCTATACACTCTTCTATAATTTTTCCTACTATGTGCAGCATCCGGCCAATATCCTGGCGATCTGGGAAGGGGGCATGTCCTTTCACGGCGGCCTGCTCGGTGTCATCGTCGCCTTATTTTGGTTCAGCCAACGGCAGGGTATTCCCGCCTACCAGGTCGCAGACTTGGCAGCCGCCGCTACGCCGATTGGGCTAGGATTCGGGCGAATCGGCAATTTCATTAATGGGGAGTTGTATGGCCGAGCCACCGATGTCGACTGGTGTATGGTGTTTCCGAATGGTGGGCCTGCCTGCCGCCATCCCTCACAGCTTTATGAGGCAGGTCTTGAGGGTATTTTCTTGTTCACCCTGTTATGGGTCGTGGCGAAAACCATACCGCCACCCGGTACCCTCTTCTGGAGTTTTATCACCGGCTATGGACTCTGCAGGATGATCGTAGAATTCGTTCGCGAACCCGATGCCCACCTTGGCTTTATCATCGGATCCTTCTCCATGGGCCAACTCCTCTCCTTCCCCATGGTCGTGGTGGGAGTGTTCATGCTCGCCCTCGGCTATCAGCGGCGGACCTTGATGCAGGCTAAATCCTGACACAAGCGAGACGGGCGAGACTGGCGGGACTGGCGGGAAAAGCGCGATTGGAGAGTCGCGTGAATCGTTATACGTGAAACGTGAATCGACGATTAACGGTTAACGATTAACATCATTAAACGAGGCTGTACGTCACACGAGTCGCGCTCGTCACGCACGTCACGCTTGTCGCGCCACTCCAGGTTAGTATGGCATCTCCTCGTCATCTAACCCGACATGGTGTCCGAGTTCATGGACCACCGTGTCGCGGACCTCGCGAACGACTTCGGCCTTTGTCCGGCAGAGACGCAGGATGGGGCCTCGATAGATGGAAATACGGGCGGGGAGCTCACCAGCAGGCTGGAAGAACGACGTCTCGTCGATCGGAACGCCTTGATACAGACCCAGCAGATCGTCTTCTGATTCCAATTCAAGAGCCTGTAGGATATCGGCCGAAGGCTCCTCTTCAACCACGAAAGAGACCTCATCGGCGAGCGTCGCGAAACGAGCCGGCAGTCCGACGAGTGCCTCTTGTATCCACGCGTCGAATTCTTCCGGCGAGACAGTCATTGGACGTTTAGAACGTACTCGCCCGCCCAGTACAGCAATGCATCGACCGCCGCACATAGGATCTGGACTCGTTTAAGGCGGCTAGATTCCAACAGCCGCGACTTCACACACTCAGCTGTTCAAGGACTGTTTTCGCTTCAATCAAGTCCTGGTTGTCGACGCGTTCGGTGAATCTGGAGTACACAGCAGTTAAGATGCGTTTGGCCTCATCCAATTTATTGAGTTTCTTCCAGAGCCTCGCCAGGCTCGTGGCGGCTCGAAGTTCAAGCATTGTCGCATGCTGATCCTGCGCAATCTTCAAGGCCTCACAGAAACACTGTTCTGCTGCCTGGACTGAGGGGTTGGATTGTCCGAGCAGCAGTTCGCCTTTCAGTCGAAGCAGTTCCGCGTGCCAAAACAGTTCCCCCCCAGTGACGGCAAGCGTCTGCGCTTCCTCAATTGTGCCCAAGCCTTCGTCAATGCGTTTGTTTCGTAAATATATTTCTGCAAGCAACGCCAATGTAGACGTGCTGTTGAGACCTGCACCTGTGGCCCGAGCAGCGGAAATCCCATTTATGAACTTGCCGAGACCTTCCTCTTGCCCATTTTCGGCCAATGCCCAGCCTTGATAAGCCGTCGCCAACGCCAAACCTAATGCAAATGAGTATTGCGTTGAAACCGCAATGGCTTCGTTGGTGAGTTCCAGCGTTCTATTCGCATCGCGGAAAGTGGAATAGATCCAGGAAAGGTAAACTAAGGTAATAACTCGAGTGAATGGGTGTTCCAACTCCCTCGCCATGCCAATTACCTCCAGCGCCAGCATTTTAGCTTGCTCAACCTCACCTAATATCCACAATGTCCTGGCCAGGTAACTCGCCGCGGTTATCCCGGGATCTTGGGCATAGAGAAAGGCATGTGAGCGGTGTTGATTCGGATCATACAGGGATTTTGCGGTGAGCAGATGGGTTTTTGCTTCGTCAAACCGACCGAGGTAGAAATAGGTCGTACCCAAATTCCGGTGAGCTTCAATCAGGAGATCCGAGCTTTGCTCGTGCTGCGCCAGCGCGAGGAGATTTTCGGCTAGGCCGCGAGCATTGGCGAGTTGCCCTCTAACCAGATGGAATATCCATAATCCCCAAATGGCGCGAAACTGATGCAGGGAACCGCTGTTCTCCTGTGACAACTCCATCGCCCTTCGATAATTTTGTTCCGTTTCGTCAGATGCATATCCTTTTACGGACACCAAGGGGACTCCGCGTGCAATGAGGAGGTCCAACTCCAAGGCATTACGTTCCGGGCCTTGCGGCAGATCCTTGAGCAAACCCAGCGCCCTATTAAAATGATTGAGCGCTTCGATATTGGCTGATCGTTCCGCATCTCTGCGAGCTGCAAGTTGCCAATACTCCACGGCCTGACCGGCCAATCCGGCCTGTTCATAGTGATACGCCAGGAGCTCCGGTTCCATTTTTGCCCTCTCGGGGAACCTGCTCTCCAGCGTTTTGGCAATTCGCGCATGTAGCAAACGCCGGGGTTTCTTGGGGAGTGTGCTGTAGGCCGCTTCTTGGACGAGCGCGTGTTTAAAGTGGTATTTCGCAAGTGGTATCTCGCCCTCTTGGGAAATGAGCCCGGACGCGACGAAAAGATCGAGTGCATTCTTCAGCTGGCTGTCCGTCGCTTCAACAGTTGCCTGCAACAGCTCGTAGGTGAATTCACGCCCTATCGCTGCTCCGGTTTGGACAATTTCCTTGGCCGGTCCCAATCGGTCCACCCGTTCCATGAGCAACGCTTGCAGACTGTCCGGAATGGGCAATTCCGTTAATGGGCCCTTCAAGGTAAATGACTCGTTTCCCTCAGTCAGCAGGCCGGATTCAAGTACGTTTTCCGTCAATGCTTCGATATAGAGGGGCACGCCATCGGTCTTAGCCAGAATCGCCTGCTGCACCTCGGGCGGAAGCCCTTTTCCTCCTGTCATCGCCGCAACCAGTTCGGCGCTATGCCGGCGTGGAAGTCGGCTCAGCGTCAGGGACGTCACGTGACTGTATTCCGACCACACCGGCTTGAAGTCGGGTCGAAATGTAATGAGCAACAACACGCGCATCTGCCGGATGCGGTCGATGATTCGCGTCATGAGGTCCAGCGTCGTGGGATCAATCCAATGGGCATCTTCCACAATGAACAACACTGGGCAGCGATCGGCCAGCCCTTGTAGATGATGCACGAGAGCTTCCAGCGTCATGTCCTTGCGTCTTTCGGGTGACACTGTGAGCAGCGGGTCCCGGTGCTCTCCTTGGATCGAGAGCAGATCCGCCAGCAATGACACCGTGTCCTGGTTCTCGAGTCCGCTTTCGCGAGCTATGATGTCGAGCTTCTCCAGTTGTGCCTGGGCGCTGTCATGACTGGCCAGTCCCGCTGCCTGCCGCAGAAAAGTGGTCGCCGGATAGAGTGCCGTATTGAGATGGTACGGTGAACATTGAAATTGCATCGTCTGGTACCGTTCACCGGCGAGGCGGTCGCACAGACTACGGACTATTCTCGATTTACCGATACCGGCCTCACCGGACAGAAGCACGACCTGTCCTTCGCCGTCGATGGCTTCGCGCCAGCGGCCCAGCAGGAGTGCGAGCTCCTGTTCTCTGCCGACGAAATTGGTTAAGTGGCTGGATCGAGAGGACTCAAAGCGGCTCGCCGACAATCTGATACTCAGCACCTGCCAGGCTTGGACGGGTATGTCGAAACCTTTCAGCGAGACGGCACCAAGATCCGCGAACTCGAACTCATGTCCGACAAGATGTTTCGTCACAGGGTCAATGACCAGTTGATTGGGTGTGGCCAGTGCTTGGAGGCGGGCGGCTAGATTGGGGGTTTCGCCGAACACGGACCGTTCCTTGGCGGTGTCCTGCCCCATCAGTTGGCCGACGACGACATGACCCGTCGCGATCCCGATTCGTGCCGCAATACTAAACTCTGGATGGGGATTGTTTTGATGAAGCGCCTTCATCGTATCCAGAAGAGCCAGGCCAGCATGTACCGCGCGTTCCGCATCGTTTTCATGGGCCTGAGGGTACCCAAAATAGACCACCATCCCATCACCCATGTATTTTGCGATATAGCCATTGAGCCGACCAATGGTGTGGCTACAGGCGTCTAAAAAACGTCGGATCACCTCCTGGAGGTCTTCCGGGTCCAACCGGCGAGACAGTGCGGTCGAATCCACAAGATCACAAAACATCACTGTCAACTGGCGACGTTCGGCTTGATCTCGCTCGGGAGGGACTGGCTGCTTTTCCGGACTGACGGCAATGGGTATAGACCCCAGGCCCATACCTTCCGCGCGCTGCGGCAATTGCGAGATCGCGCGCAAGAGTGTTTTTCGATGTCCGAGTAAGACACCCAGCGCCTCCAGGTCGCCCTCGTTCAGCTCCGGGAGGACATCCCACGCGATCGCATTCTGCTGAAACGCCTCAGCGTATCTCCCGAGACCAAGATTCTCCAGCCACGCTGCTAAACGATCATGCATCATGGATACAGTCGCTGGTAGATATTCCGGCCTGCGTAGGGTACGCTTATTATCTTAAGCATAGTAGGTTACTCGTTGCGGATTGTAATCCTTCAAGCGATGAGACACGTATGATGAACAGCGCATCCACGAATACGAGCCATCAAAAGCCTTTCATTCGACAGCTGGAGCGCTGGCTGGTCGGCTTGGCGATGATGGTCATGGCGTACCTGCTCGAGAAAGCCGTGTTGCGGTCGATCAGGCGCAGTGGGACGAAGTCTTCGTCGCGGGACCCCACGGCATCGTAGATCATTGTCATCGTCAACGTCCTCGCAGTAGATCGATCACCAGGCCAACGGTCAGCAGACCGGCGACGACCCCGAATGTGATCGGTATCCACTCGGCCACACCCGTCGACGTGACCGTGAGTCCGCTGGCCAGGACACTTGCCGCAGCGGTCAGGCCGAGCGAACAGGAGTGGTATTACAGGACCACTTACTCTAGCAGAATGCTGATAAATCTGCCTAGCGACCGTTTTACGACCGCCTTTCTTTTCTGGTTCGAGTCCTGCTCAGCTCCCCAAAATGGACAAAAATGAGTACTAGACCGAAACATTGAAGCTTTCATAAGCAACCTCTGGATTTCGACACGCGGTTTAGAAATCAGCAAAGGCCAGTTTGTCGATGGGCTCGATGTTCCAAATGTTTCCCAATTTTGCACTTGTCCCCAAAAGCTAGCTGTCTTTTTGAGACTCTTGAGGAATGGTTGCGCAGCGAAGGATGGCACAAACGCGCCCGGCGTGTTGGAGTTCCAAAGGGGCGAGTCGTCAGTAGAAGTGATCTTTCCGAATATTTCGTGACGGTCCACAAATATCGGGGCTGACTGATCCAGGTTTGTGAAACGTTGCGGATTTCCTCTGTCGGGCAGAGCAAGAAGAATTCCTTGTCTCGTCGTCTTTCTAAGGTTCGCCTAATTGCCGTGTGGATTACGCCTGCTTCTTGTACGCGTTGTGAGACGGATGATAGCATTGACTTCCATGTAAAAGTGATCGGCCCAACGGCAGATGTTACCCAGCGGAATGATGAATCTCCTTCCTAGTCTTGTTAGGGAATACTCGACGGCAAGGGACTTGGATCGCGTCACCTGTCTTGCGATCAATCCCGTGGATTCGAGATTGCGAAGCGTTCTCGTAAGCATACGCTGCGAGATGTTTCCCAGACGACGTCGCAGCTTCCCGTGGCGGTGGGGCCGTTCCTTCAGCGTGTACAGGATCTTGGCCGTCCACTTGCCGATGAAAAGCGTTGGCACAATATCCGACCCACGGCTAAGTCCCTCATTCATTTTGCTCTAGATCCCTCCGTTGAAAATTCCTTGAAGTGCGGTGGCCGCGCAGGAATTGTGTCTTTATTTTTCTCTTGCTTTGTCCTAGGTGCTAGTAGTAACATCCGTGTGCCTACTTGACAGAATTCGCGTTTTTCAACAGAGTGGCACTCAGGCCCGTTTCATGCGATCGAGCGAGGACACCAGGTTGTTTTTGACTCACACAGATGCGGGTACGATTATCCGCGGAATTGCGCACCTACCACGCTGTCCACTCTGGCCCATTACTGAGTCGGACAGGTTGCAGTACGGGTAACCGGATAACGCGAACGGAATATAATATATAAATAAATTTCGCCTCCGAAAAACTACAAGAACTCTAGCAGGCACGGGTAGCTAACCCATGAACCTGGACGATCATCCGACCGTTCGCCGTCTCTCCAGGCAGGCTGAGGGGGCCGCCGACCAGCAGCCAGCTGGGACGATACTGGACGGTGTTTGGTTGCGCCGACTCGCTTTAGATTGTGGCGCGGATGACGCTGGGTTAGTGGAAATCGCGCGTCCTGCTCTCGACCTACAACGTGACGAGATCCTCAGGAACTATCCCTGGACCAGGTCTCTGCTCGGCTTCGTTCTACGCATGGCGCGCGAGCCCGTGCGCGGGGCGCCGCGGTCAGTGGCCAATCTGGAGTTCCATCGAGCAGGCCATGAGGTCGACGAGATCAGCGCAGCCATCGTGGCGAAGCTTGAGGCGCATGGCGTTCGGGCTGTCAATCCCTCGATGGGTTTCCCCATGGAGATGAATCAGACCCCGGGTTATGCCATCTGGGTTGTCTCGCACAAACCAGTTGCGGTCGAGGCCGGACTCGGCCACATGGGTATTCATCGCAACCTGATTCACCCCCAATTTGGCAACTTCGTGCTGTTGGGAACCGTGCTCATCGGTTGTGAAGCGAGCGAGTACGACCACCCAATCGACTACAACCCTTGTCTCGAATGCAAGCTGTGCGTAGCCGCCTGTCCCGTCGGTGCGATTGGGTCGAACGGCTCGTTCAACTTCTCGTCCTGCTTTACTCACAATTATCGCGAGTTCTTGGGCGGCTTTACCGATTGGGTCGAGCAAGTGGCGGACGCGCGCAATGCCATCGACTATCGTCGGCGCATCAACGAGCCTGAGACAGCGTCGATGTGGCAGAGCCTGACCTATGGTGCCAATTACAAA
Organism: Nitrospirota bacterium; assembly: GCA_005887945.1. Taxonomy (GTDB): domain Bacteria; phylum Nitrospirota; class Nitrospiria; order Nitrospirales; family Nitrospiraceae; genus Palsa-1315. The sequence continues at coordinate 12,123 of VBOL01000227.1, read as the reverse complement.
TCAGCCTACTGCATGGCGGTGTGTCCGGCCGGCGAGGATGTGATAGGACCCTATCTGCATGATAAGCAGCAGCACCTTAGGGAGGTCGTGAGACCGCTTCAGGAGCGTGCCGAGCCGGTATACGTAGTGGCAGGCTCTGACGCCGAAGCAGTGGCGCGGCGGAAATTCAAGAACAAGACGGTGAAGCCGTAGGCAACGGTCTCAGGCCGCGGACGATTGACGGGCTGCTCAACTTCATGCCCTATGTCTTCCAGCCGAATCAGTCGCGAGGACTCGACGCAACTTTTCAATTCACTTTCACTGGCGCGGAAAAGCGTGAGGCCACGATCACGATCAAGAATCGAACGCTCGAGATCAAGGAGGGTCTTACCGGCAAGCCGGACATGCAGATCACGGCTGACGCTAAAACCTGGCTTGGTTTCTTGGCCAAGGAGAAGACCTTGCTGCTGGCCTTGATCAGAAGAAAGATTCGTTTTAAGGGCAATCCCAAGTTGCTTCTCGCCTTCGGCAAATGCTTCCCCTCCACCGGCACACGGCACGAGCAGGTCGAGATCGTCCCGCAACCGTCAAAGACCAGACGCGAGCCTTCGCGGTACCAGAAGAATGATCCGGCCACCGGAAAGATTCGGTGGCGGGGCAGGCTCACGCTCGCAGAAGTGTTCGATGTGACCCATAACGTGAAGACGTTCCGCTTCAAGGCCCCGAGCCGATGACAGATCCCATTCGATTATCTGCCCGGTCAGTTCCTGACGCTCCATATCGCGCCGCGCGGCATCCCGACCAAGCGCTCCTACACCATCGCGTCGCCCCCCACGTGGCGCGATCGGATCGAGATCACGGTCAAACGCGAGGAGCAGGGCTTGGTGTCGCGCTGGTTGCATGATGAGCTCAGGATTGGTGAGGAGGTTGAGATCGAGGCCCCGAACGGGACCTTCATCTTTAGCGGGAAAGAGGCGAACAGCGTGGTCCTGATCGGCGGCGGCGTGGGTATCACGCCCATGATGAGCGCGGCGCGTTATCTTACCGAGACTGGGTGGTCAGGCAAGGTCCACTTAATCCTCGGCTTCCGGGCACCGCGTGATTTCATTTTCCGAGAGGAGCTCGCCGAGCTAGAGGCACTCAACGCGAATCTCAGCATCACGGTCGCCATGAGCAGGCCAGGAGGGGAGCCAGGGCATGGCACCGTCGGTCACATCGATGCGGCGCTACTTGCTTCGGCGGTGCCGGATATTGCGAGCCAGCGCGCGCATATATGCGGTCCGCCCCCAATGATGGACGCGGTCAAGGCCGCGCTCGTAGGGCTTGGCGTGCCTGAAATCCAGATCAAGACGGAGGCGTTCGGTACCATCAAGCGCGATCCCACAGCAAAGGGTACGGCATCCACCGCAGTCTTGGGCCGGGTGCTCTTTCAGGCTTCGGACACGACCGCGCCGGTGCCGGTCGGGGCCACGATCCTCGACGCGGCCGACGAAGCCGGCGTCTTCATTGACAACGCCTGTCGCTCGGGAACATGCGGATCGTGCCGCGTCAAGCTGGTATCGGGCAGTGTGAGGATGGCCGTGGAGGATTCGCTCACCGAAGCGGACAAGGCTGAGGGGTACATCCTAGCCTGCCAGGCTCAAATCGGTAGCGACGTCACCGTCGAGGCGTGAGGTTTCTATCCGATGATGATTGTCAATAATTGTGGATGGAGATGAGCAGCCATGAAAGCGGTAGTGTTTGAACGGTTCGGCGACCCCGCGGAAGTCTTGCAAGTCCGCGAGGTGCCCAAACCGGAGCCAGGACCTGGGCAAGTGCGCGTGCGCATGCTCGCCAGTCCGATCGGTCCCGCAGACTTCCTCACGGTTCGCGGCGAGTACGGTTACCAGCCCAAATTGCCCGCCACGCCGGGAACGGAGGGGGTCGGCATCGTGGAAGCGGGGCGCGGCTTGCTTGGTGGGATGCGGGTCGGCCGCCGCGTGGCCGTGCTCAATGAAACAGGCGGGAATTGGCAGGAGAAGGTCGTCGTATCGGCCCTACGCGTGGTGCCCATCTCCAAACACGTCCCGGACGACCAGGCGGTGACGTTTTTTGTCAACCCTGCCACCGCGTTCATCATGACGCGCCTGGTTCTCAAGGTGCCGCCGCGCGCATGGCTGCTCCAAACCGCGGCCGGCAGCGCTCTCGGAAGAATGGTTATCCGTTTGGGCAGACATTTCGTGTTTCGGACCATCAATGTGGTCCGTCGCCACGAGCAGGCCGAGGAACTTCTCCGTACGCGAGGTCCTTGCCTTGATGGGCCCTCAAGATGCAGAGGATAGTCTTCCGTTCCTCTACGCTCTTACTGATATAGAGAATCGCCTGACAATCCATTTTGGTTTGATGGATCTGTGCCGGTTCCGAGCCTTCGGGAAGATGCTTCACGAGAATGGTCCCGGTAAGAATACCGCTAAAAACTCTGTCCCCATCCCCCAGATCATCGATCACGCCTTTTCCCTTCCAGCTCACAGTCGCATGGCCCGCTTCGATGGTTTTGGCCTCGGCCTCATAGAAGAGTCCCATGCTCAGGACGAGTAGGGTGATTGTCAGGATGATGGATGGTCTGAATCGCATAACTACTCCTTTCATGGAACTTTCCTTACCTACAATCATATGTGCCATTGGAATCCCTCCCTTTATACGCACGTTGATGTTGATTTCAGACTTGGACCGCCTTCTCCTTCCCTGCCTTTTTCACGGACTTTTCACTCCAGCCTGTCTGAACGGCCAGAAATGGAGAAGCTCGACACAGCCTTTCTCGCAGGCATTCAGAAATCGAACGATCTCGACGTCTGCGAGCGTCAATTCGCTTGGGTCCAGCGCAATCCGCGACTGAACTACTGTTCGACCGCAACGGCAGGCCCCGAGTTTTTTCCGATATTGATGTCATCATTGGTCCGGCTCACCGAGCGCTCAACGGCCCATCCGCCACCAAAGGCCCTGCAGAGCGACACTAGGGAGACACGAACGGCGGTTTCAGCTTTGACACGCTCGTCGTTGATTGAGAGTTTGCTGCGTTGGGCATCCAGCACGGATAAATAATCACTCGCTCCCCTCTGATATAAGGCTTCGGAGAATCGATACGTTTTCTCTGATGCTTGTTCGGCCTGCAACAGTTGTTCGCGGCGCTCCTTGGACGAGGTATGTGCGACAAAGGCATTTTCCACGTCTTCCAAGGCGAGAAGGAAGGTTTGTTCATACTTCGCCGCGACTTGATCCAGCCGTGCATCCGCGGCAGCGATGTGAGCCCTGATGCGTCCCGCATTGAAGATCGGCGCCGTGAGGCCCGACCCCAGCGCATACACACCCTCCACCAGACTCGGAAATCCTCCGACGGCGAGTGCGCCGATCCCACCGCTCGCCGACAGCACCACCTTCGGGAACAGATCGGCCCGCGCTGCACCGAGGCTCGCCGCTGCTACACTCACTTCGGTTTGCGCGAGGCGCAGATCGGGCCGTTGTGCTAGCAGGCTTGAAGGTAACAGTTTTGGGATACCCGGCAGGGCGGAAGGATGAACTGTGGCACCAACAAGCCGGTGTTCAAGTTTCCCTGGAGATTCGCCCAGCAACACGCTGAGGCGATGGATCAGCGTTGCCTCTGCTGCGTTCAATACCGGGAGGGTACTCTCGGTGCTGTGCAGTAATGTTTCCTGGCGGGAGACCTCGGCTTCGTTCGTTAAGCCCGCGCGATAAAAGGCCTGCAGAGTTCTGAGCCTTTCCCGCTGGATGTCGATGTTTTCGCGCAGGATCGCAGTCCGTTCCTGTGCGCCGCGCAGTTCCAGGTAGTTCGTTGCCACCTGAGCCAGCAATCCCACCTGTACCCCATGCCGAGCCTCTTCGGTTCCCGCAGCCTGAGCAGCCATCCCCTCGGCTTCAAGATGCCTAGCACCGAACACGTCTACTTCCCACCGTGCAGCAAGCCCACCGGTGATGACATTGGCGGTGGGTGTGACCAGCTCTATCCCCTTAGCAACAGCATCCTCCAATTCCTTCATTCTCTTATCATAACCAGTTTGCAATATTTTCAGCAAACTGTTTTTATGTTCAGTATCAGTCACCCACTTGGTAATTCTCCTATTCGTGGTTCGCGGCCAATGCCTGGCTGATCAACTCGTTCAGAAGGGGATCATGAAATCCTTGCCACCATTCCTTGAGCTCGGCTTGATCGAAATTGTTTTGAACAACCGAGGCATGACGCCAATCCGTCGGAGTCGATAGTACTACCCGATCACTGACACGCGTCGGTGTACAGCCTGCTAAAATCACTATCATCAAGGTGATGCTTGGTATTAGATAGCGAGCCATTACGGGAATCTCTCCATTAAATATTACTGAATCCCTGGACACCATATTTTCATTCGAACCTGCCGGCGACGCCTCCGCATGAGAAGGCTCCCGTTTTACCCGAAACCAGGCGGCATACAACGCCGGCAGAAAGAACACGGTCAGGATGGTAGCAATCGTGAGTCCGCCCATGATGGCGATAGCCTGCGGTCCGAAGAAATCGTTGCGCGACAACGGAATCATCGCCAGGATGGCCGCTGCCGCAGTCAACAGGATGGGCCGGAACCGTCGGACGGTCGACTCCACAATGGCGGTCCAGGTATCCCGGCCGGCCTTTTCGTCCTGCTCGATCTGATCCACCAGGATGACCGAGTTGCGCATGATCATGCCGGCCAGAGCGATAATGCCGAGCAGGGCCACGAAACCGAAGGGAGCGCCGAACAGCAACAGGGCGAATGCGGCCCCGATCACACCCAAAGGAGCCGTAACGAACACCAGGAACGTTCGGGACAGGTTCTGTAACTGCAACATCAGCAGGATGAGCGTGACGATCACGACCAGCGGAATCCAGATCAGGATCGACTTCTGAGCGATCCAGGCGTCTTCCTTGGCCGCGCCGGTTTCGATGAAATAGCCGGCGGGGAGGCTGTCTTTGATGGGCTCGAGCTTCGGAACGATCTGCGCAGCTACATCGGGCGCCAACATACCGTCTACCACGTCGGCCCGTACCGAAATTGCCGGGAAGCGGTTGCGGCGCCAACGGACGCCGTCCTCGAAGACGGTTTCGAACTTGACGAACTGCGCCAGCGGTGCCGATCTGCCGTTGGCCGTTCGCACTGCCACATCGGGCAACTCGTCGGCAGCGATACGCAAGTTCTTTTGCGCCCGCCAGATGATGTCGATGAGCTTGTCGTCCTCGCGGAATTGCCCTACGGGGACTCCTGTGTAGTGAGCTTGCAAGGCTTGCGACAAGCTGGAAGTCGAGACGCCGAGTGCACGCGCCTTGTCCTGATCGAGTACGAGACGAGACGAAGGAATGCGATCGTGCCAGTCGTCGTTCACATCCACCGTGTTGGAGTTGGTGCGCACGATCTCGGCCACCCGCTCGGCGATGCTGCGAACGATCGTGGGATCTTCTCCAAACACCCTGAACACGAGCGGATAATCCATCGGTGGCCCGACATTGAGCCGCATGGCGCGTCCGCGCACTTCCGGGAAATCCGTGGCGAAGGTCAACCGAAGTCGTTGCATGACCCGTTCGCGGGCCACGTTGTCACGGGTCATCACGACGAATTCGGCGAGGTTGGTATTGGCCAGTTGTTGCACGATAAGCAGGAAAAACCTCGGGCTGCCACCGCCGATATACGCCGCGTAATTCACCACGTCCTCGTCCTTGGCAAGCAAAGCCTCCATGCGCTTGGCGACCGCTTCGGTCTGGGCGAAGGCACTGCCCTCCGGCAGCCATAGGTCGATGATGACTTCCGGCCGATTGGATAACGGGAAAAACTGTTCGGGGACTTGGGTCAACGTCGCGACGCCGACGCCGAACAGCGCCACCGTGCCGATGATCACTGTCTTGCGATGATCCACGCACCGATCCACCCAGCGGCGCAGACGGTTGTAAAAAGGTGTGTCGAACAAGTCGCGACCGGGCTTGCCGTCGTTCACCCGAACCTTGAGCATCAGAAAGCCCAGATAGGGTGTGAAGACCACCGCACCGATCCACGACAGGACCAGCGAGATGGCCATCACCTGAAAAATCGCTACGGTGTATTCGCCCGCTTGCGATCTCGCCAAGCCCACCGGCAGGAAGCCCGCGACGGTGATCAGGGTGCCAGTCAGCATGGGGAAGGCCGTGGCGCGGTAGGCAAACGTCGCGGCGCGCATCCGATCCCACCCCTCTTCGAGTTTGCGCGCCATCATCTCGATCGCAATCATGGCGTCGTCCACCAGAAGACCCAACCCGAGAATCAAGGCGCCCAGCGAGATGCGATGGATTTCCATGCCCAAGAGCCACATGCACAGCAGTGTGCCGGCCAGAACCAGAGGCACCGTCAGCGCGACGACGGACCCGGTGCGAAATCCGAGGCTCAGGAAGCTGACGAGCAGCACCGCCGCTAGCGCCTCGAAGAAGGTGCGCAGGAATTCGCCGATGGCCGTGTTGACCACGCGCGATTGATCGGCGACCCGCTCGACCTCGACGCCCACCGGGAGTTCCCCCTCGATCCGAGTCATGGCGGTTTCAAGCGCTTTGCCCAGTTCCAGCACATCGCCTTTCCTGTTCATGGTGACGCCGAGGCCGATGGCTTCCTTGCCGTTGAAGCGCATCTTGAATTCCGGCGGATCGGTGTAGCCCCGCGTCACCTTGGCGAAATCGCTGACCCTGAGGGTCCGGCCTTCGAGACGTACGGCCAGGTTCGCCACGCTGTTCACGGAGTCGAATGGGCCGGTGAGTCGTAGGGGGAGATTGCGCTGTGAGGAAAACACCGTCCCGGCCGGCACCATGCCGTTCTGCGCCTGGAGGATCTGGGCGACCGCCGCGGTGTCCAGACCCAGTTCGGCCAGCTTCTTGTCGGAAAACTCGACGTAAATCTTTTCGTCTTGGACGCCGAGGAGATCGGCTTTCTCGACATCCTTGACGCGCAAGATCTGCTGCCGGGCCGAATCAGCCGCAGCTTTCAGCTCGGCGTAGCTGAAGCCTTCCCCGGAAAAGGCATAGAGGAGGCTGTAGGTATCGCCGAACTCGTCGTTGAAGAAGGGGCCGACGATGCCGGGCGGCAAGCTCATGCGGATGTCACCGACCTTTTTGCGCACTTGATACCAGAGGTTCGGAATCTCCTTGGCCGGCGTATCCTCGCGGGGCGTAATGAAAATCACCGATTCGCCGGATTTCGAGTAGCTGCGGAGGAAGTCTAGATTGGGCAGTTCCTGGATTTTCTTTTCCAGTCGGTCGGTCACCTGTTGCTCTGTTTCCAGCGCCGTCGCCCCAGGGTAGAGGGTTTTGACGACCATCACCCGGAAGGTGAACTCCGGGTCTTCCCTTTGTCCCAGCTGGAAATAGGCGACAATTCCTCCGAGCAGCGACAGCACCATGAGAAAACCGGTGATGGGACGATGTTTGAGCACCCACTCGCTCAGATTGAAATCCTTCATGGCTGCTACTCCTTGCTTTCGGCGACGTAGCCCTGCATGGCTGCCGCGACCTGTTCCGGCAAGCGCACCGCCTGTCCCTCAGCCAGGCGCTGGACCCCGGCGCTGACGACCAATTGTCCGGACACGACTCCCGCGACGACAATGCGCTCTCCGTCCAGTGCCTCGCCCATCTGAACCGGTACGGATCTGACCGTGCCGGCCTGCTCGTCCACCAGCCACACACGCGGCCGTCCAGGCTCGTTCTGAGGGGTGAATACGGCCGAGAGTGGGACGGTGATGCGAGGTGATGTAGTCACAGGAATCCACACCGTCGCCGTCTTACCGAGCCGTGCTTCTTCCTGCCTCTCAAGCAGTGTCGCCTTGACGCGATAGGTGCGACTGGCCGGGTCGGCCGCCGCCGCGATCTCGCGGATACGCGCCGTGATCCGTCGGTTGCCGTCGGCCCACAAGGTCACGCTGACTTTTTGATGGAGCTCGATTCCAGCCACGCGCTGCTCGGGGATATCGATATGGATTTCCTTCTCATCAAGCCGGGCCAGCTTGACGACGGGCTGACCGGCAGCCACCACCTGCCCCGTCTCGACTTCCAGTCCCGTGACCACACCATCCCGATCCGCCAACAGATCGGTATACTGTAATTGGTTGGTCGCTTGGCTTAGTTGAGCTTCCAACGTCACCACCCGTTCCCTCGCGGAGGTGTACGCAGTGTCGTGCCGGTCGAACTCGGCTGGACTAATGACCCGCTGATTGAGGAGTTCGTGGTACCGCGTCAGATCATCCCGGGCAAAATCCCGTTCAGCCTGGGCTGAGTTGAGCTGGGCTGTAAGCGCTTCCGTTCCAAGCCGGTAATCGGTGGAATCAAGACGCGCGACGCGCTGACCTTTGCGCACTCGATCACCCACCTCCACGGGACGGTCAATCATTTTGCCCGATACCCGGAAGGCTAAAATCGTCTCGTATCGTGCCCGCACTTCCCCGGCGAAACTCATCACACCGGCTGCGGCCTCCTCCCCGATTCGGACGACCTTCACGGGCCGCGAAATCTGCTGGGCTTGTCTGTCTTGAGGGGTGCATCCAAGAAACATCGTGAGTGGTAGCAGCAGGCAAGCTAGGAATTTGCCCCGCACTGGCGGGATCAACATTTTTGGGTTTGTCATTTTGTCTCCTCTCTTGGTTTCTTGTGCCCGAATGGCATGTATTTGTATATGCAAGTACATAATCAAAAAAATACTACCTCGACGGAAGCCCGATCATGTTGGCTGCGAGCTTTCGCAAGAGTGTCGCTCCATTATCCCCAATAAGCTTTTGTGTGCGATCCTGTGCCTTTCGCCATGAAGGAACGATTTGATGCAGAAGATCACGACCTTTGGTCGTAACCTGCAATGGCGAGCCTCGCCCGTCTTCTCCATCGATAATCTCTTCTATCCAACCATGGGTCAGCATGATCTTGAGATTACGGGTCAGCGTTGATGGGTCGAGGTGAAGGCGCTTGCCAATGTCGATACGCCGAACGGGGCCGACCCTCGCCACAGCCACCAGGAGATTGAGTTGTGTGGCTTTCAGACCGAATGAACGTAATTCATCATCGTAGATGCCTGTGAGAACCCGATTGAGTACGCGTGCGCGACTCAGCAGACAATCACACCCTATCTGATCAATAATACCGTTATCGTGTTTCATTTTGTTCGATTCCATTTCACTGGTGCGTATTGTTGCATATACAAATAGATCTTGTCAAGCCCAAATTTGGTCCAGATCCCCGTACCACTCGGTCTCCATGAACCCACTGCAAAGGGGACACCGCTCCATGCTGTTGATTCGTTCCCAAGTCGGAGTTACCGCCTCTCTGGAATTTTCTTGGAACGCCAACTGCTGTAATCATCGATATCCCCTTCCTATTTGATCCACAGATGCAACCGTCAATTCATGATGATGTCCAAAGGCAATTCGCATTCCAGCAGAGCTTCCGCGGACTTAGCCATCGATGTCGCTGAAACTAGAGGAGATTGAGCGAACTCGTTTGTGGATGTCTGTAGCGAAAACAGCGAACTGCCGAGGACGATCTGCCGAAGCGACGGCACGGTGCCGAAAGATCGGCACTGGCCCGGAACATTCATGGAGGCTGGGTGAGAATCCTAACTAAGATGGGCGAGAGATATCGAGCTTCTGTATTTTGGACTGGAGGGTAGTCCGTTTCATCCTCTGGCGTCCTACAGTGAGGCAAATAACTGCCCAATCTCTGGGAAACGGCCGGAGCATCACTTAAATAAACTTCCCTCCGAAGTGGACTAAGTAGTGCGACAGATAGAACGCCACCGTCACGCGCGGACTAATCCAACATTGGTTTCGGAGATCGCCAAACCGGGATGTGCATGGCCAAGCAACATGACCCCGTTTCTCCCACGCGGGAGAAGCCAGAGGGCCAAGTCATAGGCCTTGGTCACAATGGAAGCCCCTTCAGGCATTAGATCACCACCGGAGTCTGTTCAAGCGGCTCGGACTGCCCGCTCTCACCAGGGAACAGGTGACCCAGCCCCCTTTAGTAGGAGAGCCAAGAACTACGAGGTTTTCGCACACCGGAACCCGTAGTCCTTGTGCCGGTGCCCCGACCGATGGAGGTACCGGAGCGCGGATCGCAGGTGCTGCGGATCGCTGCCCCACGAACCACCCCGCAACACTTTGGATTCGCCCGTTGACGGTCCTGTCGGGTTCTGCGACGGACTGGTCTTATAATAGTCATCGTCATACCAGTCGCTGACCCATTCCCAGACATTCCCAGCCGTGTCATAGATCCCATAGGGGCTTTTGCCGGCCTCCAGCGTCCCCACCGGCACCAACGCCTCATGGTTGTTCCACTCCGTTTTCCCATAGTTCGCACGGAGCGCTGTCGGAGGATCGTTGCCCCACGGATAGAGTCGGCCATCCGTCCCCCGCGCCGCCTTCTCCCACTCCGCCTCTGTCGGCAGGCGCTTGCCGGCCCATTTGCAGTACGCAACCGCATCCGCCCAATCCACATTGGCGACCGGGCGCTTCTGGTGGGAGGGTTGGTTCATCGTCTGCCAGTCCGAAGGCGAATTGACCCCTGTCGCCTGCAGAAAGGCCGCATACTGCCCTACCGTCACTTCGTACTTATCTATGGAAAAGGCATCCACATAGACCCGGTGCGCCGGTTGCTCGTCTGAATCTCCCGTTGGACTCCCCATCATGAACTCCCCCGCCGGCACCATCGCCATCGAGCCCTCTTGCGGTTCCGGCTTCTCCTGACTCCGTTTGTGCCCCGTGGGAAGTTCCTTGACGCCCTTATCAATAGGTGCCGCGGCCATCGCCGGGAAAGCAGCGAGCCCAAGCAACGCGACCAGCGCAAGTATCCATCTCATAAACCGCCTCCGTATTATGTTGAAGGAACCATGACACCCTTCGGCCCATCACAGCACAGTCGAACATTCTAGCCAATGGTGTAGTTTTCGAGGAGAAGGTCATTGACACCTCCCTATAAATGGCCTAGTCCTGCCAAGTCACTAGAGGGCTCATTCTCGCAATTCTCCCATGCATGCAGCCAGTAACTGGAGCGGAAGGGAATTCTTCAGAGAAATAGTGACGCTGTAGAATCGGACTGGGAGGTCAGGAATCCCGCCGCGTTGCTTTCTCGGCCAACTCTACTAAACAACGCTTTCCGGGAGTGCTCCTGAGATCTATCACTGCCGCTATAGCACGATGTGCATACTCGTTTGCCAACTGATTAGCTGCATCAAGAATATTTCTTGACATGGTAAGCTTGACTAATGATTGCTTACCTATTTTTTCAAGCCCATTTGGTGTGGCCTTGAGAGAGTCGTACGCCTTTGCTCCCAAAATAGTGGGCTTGCCTTTGCCAAGATCCATCCGTACAGGCTTCTGGAGCATATGCGGTGACCCTATCATATCCAGGATGTCGTCCCGAATCTGAAAAGCCATGCCCAGGTTTCTCCCATACTCCACTAGTTTCAAGGTCACGGAGTCAGGTAATTTGTTACCCACTGCACCAAGCTTCATAGATGCTTCGAACAATGAAGCAGTTTTAAATTGTATCATTCGAATGTACTGTTTCTCGGTGCAAACATCTCCCCTTGTCTCAACTGCTTGACCTAGTAACAGTTTAAAAGTCGTGTCATATAAGATGCGGCGCATTCCTCGCGTTTCGCCGATGCTGCGATGAGCACGCAGCAAAAGCATTCCAGCAGATACGATTGCAACATCATAGCCATATTTTTTATGAAGTGAACCTATTCCCCTACGCTTCGGCGACTCATCAATTATATCATCGAGAATTAGGCTACTGACGTGTATCATTTCTAACGCAACCGCCGCATCTAAGACGCACACATTATGCCGTTTTCCTGTTACCTCCGAGGCGCACAACGCTAGAACTGGGCGTATTAGCTTGCCTCCGGCACATAGCAATTCCATGATTGAATCATTGAACACTGAAGGGAATGATTTGATTCGTGCAAGTGATGTCAAACGACGCTCTATGAGGGAAGAATAGAGTCTTGCTCTTGGAATCTGTTCAATCCAGCTGACTTCATTCATCTTTTTTCTGTTGCATGATTCTACCAGCATTTGAGCAGCCTTTGTAATGGCGGGCGCAATAGTCACACCTGCATTCTCTCGCGTTATGATTTCTTCTTT
>VBOL01000031.1:6372-14651 GCA_005887945.1 Nitrospirota bacterium | reverse complement strand
GTGTCAAACATCGTCGTGATGGGAATCGTCCGGACGGAGATCGCAAGCCGTTTCCCCAATTCGGCGACATCTTCGTGACTCTCTTGCGACGTATAGGGCGACGGCATGAACAGACCCCACACGTTCTCCGCGCCGAGCGCATCGACGGCAAGCACGGCGGTCAACGCCGAGTCCATTCCGCCGCTCAAGCCAATCACGGCACGCGTAAATCCGTTTTTCCTCACGTAGTCGCGCACCCCCAAGGTGAGAGCCCGATACACTTCCTCCAGCGGGTCCAGGACCGCCGCCACGTCGGGGACCACGCGCACCCGAGTTTTTTGAACAGATGGAAGCGGCGCAGCACAGACCTCCACAGCGGAGGCAACCCGCCGCGGCAAGAGCTTCTTCCGCCCGGTTCGTCTCGCCCGCGCGACAGCCTCCATATTGAGGTCGGCGACGATCAGATCTTCTTCAAAGGCTTTCCCCCGCGCGATGACCTCACCCTGGTGATCGAGAATCACACTATTCCCGTCGAAGACCAGTTCATCCTGACCGCCGACCGCGTTGGTGTAGGTAAGCACCACTCCGTTTTCCCTCGCCCGGGTCGCCAGCATCTGCTCGCGCACCCGGCTCTTACCCAGATGAAACGGCGAGGCATTGATATTCACGATAATTTCGGCGCCTGCTGCCGCCTGGAAACCGGTCGGACCTTCCGGCAACCAGACATCCTCACAAATGTTGACCCCGACCACCGTGCCGCGCAGACGGATGAGCGGCAACCGCCGGCCTGGGTGAAAATAGCGGCTTTCGTCAAACACGCCGTAGTTCGGCAAGTACCACTTGCAATAGGTCGTGATGAGCTTTTTATCTGCGATGACCGCCGCCGCATTGTAGAGTTCGTGCGCGCCGGCCGGCACTACCGGCGAGCGAGCCGGTTTCGGATCTGTTCCATCGCTCTGGCTGACGTAGCCCACAACTGCGGCAAGGCCCCGGCAGTGGCGGACTATTTCCTGGAGCGCGCGGCGGTTGTCCGCGACAAAACGTGGCTTCAGCAAGAGATCTTCAGGCGGATAGCCGGTGATCGCCAGCTCCGGGAATGCGACCAAGTCGGCCTTCGCCTTTTTCGCCTCGCGCAGCCAGGTTGTGATCCGGCGGACGTTTCCATCCAAATCCCCGACCGTCGGATTCATCTGCACCATGGCGATTCGAAAAGTACGCATAGGGCTTTATATCATATAGCCAAGCGCGACGAGCGGGACAGGCGGGACGAGCGAGAAAGGTGTGACCAGAAGTTCGGGGTTCGAAATTTCGAAAACCTCGAACTTTGAACCTCGAACCGTCGCCCGTCCCACGCTTCCCGCCAGTCTCGCTCTTCCCGCTCGTCGTGCCAAATTAATATCGCCGTAAGTTCGGGGCCGGAAGATTCCAAAGATCTTCCCGAACCGCCGCCCAGATCGCCTCCAACGTCTCAGTAAGGTCTGGAGCCGACCGTGCGACGAATTTGACCACCAGACCTGGAGCTGCCGGGGTTGAAACTGCTCCCAGCACCAGTCCAGGACGCTGCTCCAGAATAGCAGCGAGAACTACGTCGAGACGTTTCCAGACATCGGCGTCGACCGCATCGCCGATGACAAAAAGCGACGCCACGTAGTCCCAGCTCCGGACAAGGCCTACCGACTCAGGCAGTCGGCCAGGGACCAGACAATACCGTTCGACGACCGACCCACCTAGAGGCGTTCTGATGCAGATCTCGTTTTCGACCGCAGCGAACGCCCAGCGCTCCCGCATGGCAACCCGACCGGAGGCTATGGCGTCCCATACTACTGCTGTCGCGCCAGGTGCAAGATCCACATGGATCGATTGGCGAACGCGAGACCCGGCAAAAGGGATCGTGACCTCGGGCAACCATTCCAGCCGAGCTGCAGGACCAACCGAAAGATGAACCTCCTGCACAGCTGGCTCAGACAGACTTCGATAGACCCGATTGGCGGACGGACTCGTCATCAGCACATGCGTCCCGGCATGGAGTTGTGCCTCAACCGACACATGATCGCCACCGACCAAACCACCAGATGGATTCACGAGCCAGGTGTAGGCACACCCGCTGTCGTCGAGATACGAAGGAGGAAAGTGATGCCAGGGACTCGTGCAAGACGAGCGCGTGAGTATCGTGCGTGGGCCCGCTCGCTCGAACTCATAGGACAGCGCCCCACGCCGGCCGACTGTTTCAAGCACAGAAGAACCGGCCGCCGGAAGGTTCACAGAAGGCCTTTCTCTAACAGGCTGCCGAAAAACTCGGTTTTGCACAATACACCGTTGGAACCTTATAGTGCTGACACCAGAATAGTTGGAGCATGCTCAGAAAGGCCGTCCAGCAATCCGTGAGACGTGAATCGTCAAACGTGAAAGGTTTCGGAGGAAAAGCACTCGGCAGTCCTGTGTTTCACGTTTCACGCCTCACGTTTCACGGTTCCAGGGAGCGATGCACGTGCTGCGGCAAGAGCTGCTCAACCCACGTGCTCACCTGGTCGAGCCCCTGTCCTGTCTTAAGATTCGTAAAGAGATAGGGCAAGTTGCCCCGCATTCGTTTGCTGTCCCGATCCATCACGGACAAATCGGCGTCGACATGCGGCGCGAGATCGACCTTGTTGATCACCAGGAGATCGGACCGGGTGATTCCAGGACCACCTTTGCGCGGGATCTTATCACCGGCTGCCACATCAATAACATAGATGACTTTGTCCGCGAGTTCAGGGCTGAATGTCGCAGCCAAATTGTCGCCGCCGCTCTCGACAAACATCAGTTCAACATCGGGATGGCGCTTGAGCAGATCGTCCAGCGCCTCCTGATTATGGGACGCATCTTCGCGGATCGCCGTATGCGGACAGCCCCCGGTTTCGACGCCCAGAATGCGGTCTTGAGGCAGCGCTCCCCGGCGCGTGAGAAACTCGGCATCCTCCTTGGTAAAGATGTCATTGGTGACCACCGCCAAACTCACGTGATCACGCAGACGGCGGCAGAGCGCTTCGACAAGCGCGGTCTTTCCAGACCCCACTGGCCCACCGACACCGATGACGGGAATGTGCCTCGCCCGAGCCAACTTGGTCCGACCGCTCCCACAGAGATGTTCGTCTTCTCGATGCATGGAAATAGAAGAACTGATGGCTGATAGCAGAAACATCAGCCAATCCGATTTCGTGCTATACGCTATTCGCTATAGGCTCTTTTCTCCAGGTTCTGCCATACGCTCCTAGGACCGAAACAACCGCGACTCCAGCCGACTGTGTCGCATTGCGTAAATGTCCTGGACCGGTGACCAAGACTGCAGCACTCGTTGATGCGCCGCTTTGTGACTGACTCGCTCGATCACCTCGAGCCAGCTCTCCAATAACCGCTGTCCCTCACGCTGGCCGATCGGCATCAACTTCATCGCCGCCGCTACAAAACCCGTCGCCGCTTGATAGAGGAACGCGGCGATTGTGTCTTCCTTCGACCAACCGGCTGCCGCCAGCGTGAGACCAAAACTCACGGCGAGATGTCCTGGCGCCTGCTCAGCCTCAACCGCCGCAAGATAGTCTTCGGCCAGTGGATGTCTAGCCTGTTGATTCGCGGCCAGCCGTATCACCTGGCGTCCCATCTGCCGGCTGGCTGTCCGCGATTCACGGCCCAGCTTCATCGCGTCTAGTTCTCGATCCACCTTGAACGCAATTTTCAAGCTGCCGGAAACACATGCATCATGCGCCAATCCTACTGCAACTGCTTCGAGCTCACCTATTCCAGTCGTGAGCAACCCAACCACGTAACGCGACAGCTCTTCCGCATTCCGAACCGCACCACCCTGCACCGCAGCCTCAAGTCCTGAGGAGAAGGCATAGCCTCCTGATGGGAAGAAGCTATCGACGAATCGAAGACCAGAGAGGAGTGAGATTGTATTCATATGTGGAACTCACCAACCTATTAGCCTGCTTCCAACAGGCTGCTCAAAACGTTGTCCAGCAAGGCCGCAGCTCCGAGACCGACTCTCGATTCACGTTTCACGCCTCACGTTTCACGGTTCCTGGAACCGAAGCGAGAACGCCGCTGAACAGCGTTTTCAGCAGCCGTCAGAACAGGAAATACCGTTGAGCCATCGGAAGCATCGCCATCGGATCACATGTCAAGATCTGCCCATCGGCTTTCACCACATAGGTTTCTGGATCCACGTCAATGTGCGGCAGCGCATCGTTCAGCTTCATATCGCGCTTGCCGATGCTGCGGCACTTCTTCACCGCCGCCACACGTTTCTGCAGACCGAGTGACCTGTGCACCTCGTGGTCCACTGCGGCCTTGGAAAGAAAGGTTAGGCTCGTTGAAAACGGGGCGCGGCCAAAGCTCCCGAACATGGGCCTGGTGAAGACCGGCTGCGGCGTGGGAATCGATGCATTGGGATCCCCCATGGCAGCGGACATGGGGAAGCCACCCTTCAGGACGATCTCCGGCTTCACGCCGAAGAAGGCCGGCTTCCACAGCACGAGGTCCGCCAATTTGCCGACTTCGACTGAGCCCACTTCGTGCCCGATGCAGTTTGGGAGAGATGTCCGCGCTGCACTTTCATCTTGTGCGCGGTCTGCCAGGTGCGAATGATGACTTCACCCACGCGCCCCATCGCCTGCGAGTCGGACGACATGATGCTGATCGCCCCCATGTCGTGCAGAATATCTTCCGCAGCAATCGTTTCCCGTCGGATGCGCGATTCGGCAAACGCAATATCCTCCGGCACACGTGGATTCAAGTGGTGACAGACCATGAGCATGTCGAGATGCTCATCCATCGTGTTCACCGTGAACGGCATCGTGGGGTTCGTGGACGAGGGCAACACATTGGCTTCACCACACACCTTGATGATGTCGGGAGCATGTCCACCACCGGCGCCTTCTGTATGAAACGAGTGAATCGTCCGTCCCTTGAAGGCCTTGATCGTATCTTCGACAAACCCGGCTTCGTTCAACGTATCAGTATGGATGGCGACTTGGACGTCGAATTCTTCCGCTACATCGAGGCAGGTCGAAATTGCCGCCGGCGTGGTGCCCCAGTCTTCGTGCAACTTGAGCCCGATCGCCCCGGCTTCTACCTGCTCGCGCAAGCCATCCGGCAGCGATGAGTTGCCCTTCCCGAGAAAACCGAGATTGATCGGGAATCCCTCCGCTGCTTCCAGCATGCGATGGATATTCCATGCGCCAGGCGTGCAGGTCGTAGCATTGGTCCCGGTTGCCGGACCAGTCCCGCCGCCAATCAACGTCGTGAGCCCGTGCCGTAATGATCTTGCCTTCCGCCGAAAGCACTTCGGTGCAGGCACCGACCTCCATCCATTTCGTCACGCCTTCCATCATGTCGGGATTTCCGGCCTTGCCGATGCCGACAATGCGACCATCCCGGATGCCGATATCCGCCTTCACGATCCCCCACCAGTCGACGATGATCGCATTCGTGATCACGAGGTCGAGCGCGCCCCTTGCGCGGGTGGCTGATGGTGACTGGCCCATGCCGTCGCGGATAACCTTACCGCCGTCGAACTTGGCCTCTTCACCAGGCACCGTCAAATCGCGCGTGATCTCGATCAGCAAATCCGTATCGGCCAGGCGAATGCGATCCCCCGCCGTCGGACCATACAAGTCAGCGTATTGGCGTCGCGAGAGCTTCATGACTTTGCTCCCTTCGTGATGAACCCCAACTCTTTGGCCTTGGCCAGGGCTTGCTGTTTGACGGGAGGATCATCGAGCCGCCCATGCGTGAGTCCATTGATCCCATAGGCCACGCGATTGCCGCCTATTGAAACCAGCGTTACCCGCTTGTCTTCACCCGGCTCAAACCGCACCGCGGTTCCAGCCGGAACTTGCAACCGAAACCCATAGGCCTTCTCACGATCAAACCGTAGGGCGCGATTCGCTTCAAAGAAATGACAATGTGACCCGACCTGAATCGGCCGATCACCGGTATTGGCGACGATAAGCTCAACCGCCTGACGGCCATTGAACGCAACAATGTCGCCTTCCCCGAGGATGATTTCACCAGGAATAACAGCGGCAGGCTGAATCAAAGCCTTTTTGGCATCACGACTCTCGCCCCTTGGCTTCGTCACTTTCTGCTTGGCTTTGGTTTTCTTTTTCATCGATTCACCTATCGAATCGGTTCATGAACAGTGACGAGTTTCGTCCCATCCGGGAAGGTGCCCTCGACTTGCAATTCGGGAATCATCTCCGCCACGCCGGGCATGACATCTTTCTTCTTGAGGAGCGTGGCGCCATGGCTCATGAGGTCCGACACCGAGCGCCCATCACGAATGCCTTCCAAAATCGCGGAAGTAATAAACGCGACCGCTTCAGGATGATTCAACTTCAATCCGCGCGCTTTGCGTTCCTTGGCCAAATTCGCCGCGACATAGATAAAAAGCTTCTCTTGCTCCCGAGGAGTTAAATGCATGCGAGGACTTCCACCTTTCAGATTGCCGATTTAGTTTAGGGGATAAAACCTGCTCTGGAGCTACACCGCAAGGTGTTTTCTAATGAGGTCATCTGAGAGATTAGGGATCGCCCCCTCTGCAGCGATTGCCCCCTTTTCCATTATGTAAAAATAATCGCCTGCGCCACGGACAAACGACACGAATTGTTCCACAACGAGAATCGAAAGACCTCCTTGCTCCTTAAGCTTTTTGATCGCATGAACAATTTCCTTAATAATGGAGGGTTGGATCCCCTCTGTTGGCTCATCCAACAGCAACATTTTCGGCTCAGAAGCTAAGGCACGAGCAATGGAAAGTTGCTGTTGCTGCCCCCCGCTGAGGTCCCCTCCTCGTCGCTGCAACATGGTCTTCAAGACTGGGAACAGCTCGAAAATCCGAGGAGGAATAACCCTGGAGGCGTTGGGCTTCGCCTCTAAGCCGATCAGAATATTTTCCTCGACCGTAAGGCTAGGAATAATTTCCCTCCCCTGCGGCGCATATCCAATCCCGGAACGCGCCCGCGAATAGGGGCGAAGACTGGTGATATCTTCTCCGCCAAAGGAGATACGTCCGCTTCTTGCGGGAAGGAGACCCATCAATGTTTTCATGACGGTGGTCTTCCCAACTCCGTTCCGCCCCATGAGACATACGATTTTCCCTTCGGGAATCAACAATGACACATCGCGCACCACATGACTATCCCCGTAAAAAATGTTTAGGTTAGTGGTTTGCAGCATGCTCTTCCTCCTCACGGCCCAGGTACACTTCAAGCACTCGAGGATCATTTTGTACTTCTTGCATCTTTCCTTCACACAACAGGGAGCCCTCATGAAGAACGGTCACGGTGTTCGAGAAGTGACGGACAAACTCCATGTCGTGTTCAATGACTAGCACGGTCGCGTGCTCGCGAGCAATGGCTTCCAAGAGAAGCCCCGTCTTGTCGCGCTCCCGACCTGTCATGCCGGCCACAGGCTCGTCAACCAGCAGGAGCTTAGGCTCTTGCGCGAGCAACATCGCAATTTCCAGCCACTGCCTTTGACCGTGCGACAAGACACCGGCAAAAGTATGCGTGTGGTGGCCCAGCCCCACAAACTCGAGTATCTCTAGGAGGCGTTCCTGGCTTTGCCGCGCTTGAAGCGCGGCTAACGTCGCTCCCACCGTTTTCCGTGTCTTCAATGAGAGCACCAGGTTATCCAAAACCGTGTGGTAAGGGAACACGGTAGGGGTTTGAAACTTGCGCCCAACGCCGATATTGGCCACCTCATGTTCTTGCAAAGCAAGCAAATTGCTCGCATGCTCAAAGATGACTTTTCCTTGAATAGGCTTAACCTTGCCGCATATGACGTCCAGCATGGTCGTCTTTCCGGCTCCATTGGGCCCAATGACAAAACGGAGTTCCCCGTCCATCAAAGAGAAATTCAAGTTGCGGAGCGCCAGGAAGCCTTCAAAGCTTACGGTCACGTTTTCCACCCGTAGAAGCGGTTCTTCCCTCTCATCCGCTTGCTTAGTAGTCTCCCCATCTTTCGCTTTGTTCGCACCGCTGTCCTCTACCCGCAACCCAAAGAGGTGGTGAGCGACAGCACCAGCGCTGACGTTGCCACCTGCTGTCTTCACTTCCTCTCCATCCAGAGACAATTGGTCTGGGTGCTCAGACGCCCCGGATGCCGCCGCTGCCGAGAGTGGCGAACAGCGACCGCCCGACATCCATCTCGAACCTGCTCGATGCATGAAACGCTCAAACTGTTTGGGAAGCCCTACGACCCCTGACGGAAACAGAAGAACAACTGCTACAAACAACGACCCTAATACAAAAGGCCAGAGT
>VBOL01000031.1:0-6340 GCA_005887945.1 Nitrospirota bacterium | reverse complement strand
TACCGCTACCCACACGACGACCTCCAAAGAGGGCATGACGCCAATCTGGGACGGCGTGATAATACCTACTTGCGGAACATACAGTGCGCCCGCCAACCCAGCCAAGCCCGCAGCGAGCGCAAACACAAACATTTTGAAGCCCGTAATTGAATAGCCCAAAAATCTCAGGCGATTCTCACCATCCCGAATCGCGCGAAAAATATGGCCCATCTTGCCGCGCGTCAGCCAAAGGCAGAGACCATATGTCACAAGCAAACACACCGCCGTGATGATGTAGAGACCCCTCTGCGTGGCAGGAGAGAGAAGCGAGAATCCCAGGAGAGTCTTATAATCCGTGAGCCCGTTCGTTCCCCCAAGTCTCATCTCATTCCGGTTGAACAGCAACCATGCAGCAAAAGCCAGGACTTGAGTCAGAATCGCCACATACACACCCTGAATCCGGCTACGAAACGTCAAATACCCAAACAGCAGGGCAAAGAGCACGGGGAGAAAGATGGCAGAGGCGAGCGCAAAAGCGAAACTCTGATACGGCACCCAGAAGAAGGGCAGTGCTTTGACCTGGTTCCAGACCATAAAATCCGGCAGCGCCTCGCCGTATTTACTCTGTTGGGCGCTTATCTGTAGCATGAGATGCATCCCCATCGAGTACCCGCCAATTCCAAAAAAGACGGCCTGTCCCAGGCTGAGAATGCCCGCATACCCCCAGAGCACGCCGAGTCCCATGGCCATGATGGCCAGCGAGAGGTATTTGCCGAGCAGGTTAAGGTAGAAATCGGGCACCCAGAACGTCGAGTCGTTCGGCAGAGTGTTCAACAACGGTAAGACCACCAGCAGCATAATGCTGACGGTTCCAAAAATGATCCAGCCCTTCCACATGGTCAAGATCCCGCCTTAGTCAGCAACTCGTCCTTTCGCAGGGAACAAGCCCGTCGGCCTTATCTGGAGAAAAAGAATAATCGCCAACAAAATGAACAGCTTGCCGTAAACGGCCCCGCCTGTTCCTCCAATGAGAGGCTCGAGAATTTTGTTCAGCATCCCAATCCCCATTGCGGAGACCACCGTGCCGGCCAGCTTTCCAACCCCCCCGACCACCACGATCATGAATGACTCGACAATATAGCTCTTGCCCACTTCGGGGTCCACACTGCCGATGAGGCTGATCGCACATCCCGCAATACCGGCGAGGGCCGTGCCGAACGCAAAGGTCCAGGAATCGACTTTGCGCGTAGAGATGCCTACGCAAGCGCTCATGTTGCGGTTTTGCGTCACCGCACGGACGAGAAGGCCCATGCGTGTTTGGGATAAGAGCAAGTACACCCCCAGCAGCGCGGCCGCAGCCAACCCAATGATGAAAATCCGGCTATATGGCAAGACCAGCCCCACCATCGGCTCCATTCCCCCTCGCATCCATTTAGGCGCATTCACACTCGTCAAATCGCCGAAGTACCAGCGTGCCGCCTGCTGCAGAAACATGCTGACTCCCCACGTGGCGAGCAGCGTTTCCAATGGCTTCCCGTACAGGAAACGGATCACGGTCCGTTCCAACAAGAGGCCGACCGCCCCCGTCACCACGAACGCCGCCGGCAACGCAAAAATAAAGTAGGAATCATGCAGGGACGGTGGCAGGTACTTAAAGAAGGCTTCTTGCAAGATAAAGGCGGTATAGGCGCCGATCATCATCATTTCCCCATGAGCCATGTTAATGACGCCCATGAGGCCGTAGGTAATGGCCAGCCCAAGCCCCATAATGAAAAGAATCGAACCTAAGCTAAGGCCGTTGAAGGTGATGCCCACAACATTCTGGAAGCTTTGATACGATTCGATGCTATCAATCGCTTTTTGGAGCGCACCTCGCACAGTGTCGGATGGCTCAAGCGGTTCCTCAGTAAGAAGGGCTTTCATGTGTGGCAGTGCCCGCATGCCCTTGATCTCTCCTAAGCGGATGGCAGCCGCTCGTCGCACCTCCGGATCAGGGTCAGTAAGGCGCAACTGATTGATAGCTTCCTCGATCGCATGCCGTACCCACTTGTCTGACTCACGCGAGAGAGCCTGATCTAGCGCGGGCAACACCGAAAGATCTTTGGCATTTCCGAGCTTGGTCGCTGTCGTCCGCCTGACTTCCACAGTGGGATCAAACAGTCTCAGCCGATCCAATCCGGCTTTCAACACCCGTCGGCCATCGACCGACCTGATGGCCACCATTTCCAACTCCCCCTCTGGCAACGCCTCGGCGGCATTCCGCTTCCCCAACTCCTCACCTGTTAAGGGATTCATGAAGGAGATCGTCTCACGACCATCGGGCTCGATATTTCTTAGTAAAATGATGACCTTCTCACTACCAGGCGCATCTTTCCACACATGAAGCGTTCCTTCGTTCAGCGCCGTCAGCGCAGGCAAGAAAGCAATGTCATTCATGTCTCCTAAGGCCTTCAACGTTGTTACTTGGATGGTCGGATCAAGGCTTGCCAGCCCTTGCATGTAAGAAGATGCATTAGGTCGACCGCTCTCGGCCGTCACTGGCCCCTCCGCATAGACCAGTTCGATACCCTTGCCGAGTAGAAACGCACTCGTCAGGAGGCAGACCACAATGGTCCAACCCAGACGCCCAAGCCGGATTTCCGTACTCGGTTTGGTCAACATAGAGAAGTTATCTCCTTACCCCTTTAGCCCGCTATTAATTTCTACCAAAAAAATGGGCTGCACAGGAAAAACCTCCGGTGCAGCCCCCTGTAGTAACCGCAAGTAACCTCCTAGCCCCCCTATGCTTTTTCAATCGCAACAGCTTGCGGTTCAAGCCAGATCCTATCTTTTCCTCCCATCGTATCATAGGTACCTTTCCCGCCTTTGCTCCAGTCGCAACCGCGGTCAGGATACGTATACTCGCTCCAGGGCAGTGGATCGACCAAGCCTGGGGATTGCCAGATAATATCGAACTGGCCATTAGCGAGAATTTTGCCAATGTACACCGGCTTGGCAGTATGGTGATTGGTGCGGTCGACGAGGATCGGGCCTCCCGGCGTAGGAACCTGAAGCCCAGGCAGCGCTTTCAGCACATCGTCCACTTTCAACGAGTTGGCTTTCTCAACCGCCATTTTCCACGTGTACATCCCAATGTACCCCCAGAACATCGGGTCGTCCACGACCCGGTTCGCACCACCAGGCAGGTTCTTCCTTTTGCAAAAATCCTTGAACCGTTGCACGAACGCTTTGTTCTCAGGCGTGTTCACCGACTGGAAGTAGTTCCACGCCGCCAGGTGCCCGACGAGATTTTTCGTGTCGAGCCCGCGGAGCTCGTCCTCGGCCACGCTGAACGAATTTACCGGGCACTCCTCCGAAGTGATGCCAGCGTTGGCCAGTTCCTTAAAGAAGGGCACATTGCTGTCGCCGTTGATCGTATTGATCACTGCCGCGTCGCCGCCCTCGCAGAACCGCTTAATTTTGGCGATGATCGTCTGGTAATCCTGATGATGGAACGGCGTGTATTCCTCCATGATGTTCTTGTGCGAAATGCCTTTCGCGAGGAGCATCGCCCGGACAATCTTGTTGGTCGTCCGTGGATACACGTAGTCGGTTCCCACCAGATAAAACTTCTTCTTACTGCCTCCATCTTTGCCGAGGTGGTAGTCTACCGCCGGCGTCGCCTGCTGATTGACCGCCGCGCCGGTATAAATCACGTTCCTTGAACATTCCTCACCTTCATACTGCACGGGATAGAACAACAGGCCGTTGTTCTTCTCGAACACCGGCAGAACGGACTTCCGGCTGACCGAGGTCCAGCAGCCGAACACCGTCACCACCTTGTCCTGCAGCAAGAGTTTTTTTGCTTTTTCCGCGAACAGGTCCCAGTTGGAGGCCGGATCTTCAATCACGAGCTGGATCGGGCGCCCCATGACCCCGCCTTTGGCGTTGATCTCCTCCGCCGCCATTTCCACGATGTCTTTAATGGACACTTCGCTGATGGCCATCGTGCCGCTCAGGGAGTGCAACACACCAACCTTGATCGGCTCGCCCGCCGCATAGGACAAGGCCCAGTTGCCCAAGTTGCCAAGAAGGGCAGCGACCCCGATGCCAGCCGCGACCTTGCTTCCTTGAACCAGCAGCTCACGCCGCGAAGGACCAGCCTCGCTCGCCGCAATCTTGTCTGCTTCGACCGGGCTTGCCTTCTTGGGTTTGTTAGTTTCCATTGTCGGGCTCCTTTCACTAAAATATAGAAGTTGCACCAGCTCTAGAAGTTGTACCAGCTCGACAGCATGAACACATCACCATGGAACTTCTCTGAACCACCTGAATTCACCGCGGCATTCGCCCAGGTAGTCATCCTGTGGTTCCACTCAAGCGACGTATAGAACCCACGACACTGTCTTAATACTGCAACTGCAAGGCCACAGTGAAAGAATCGACGTGCTGACCTCTCGACCCGGGGGCGTAGTTCAAGTTCTGATTATTGAAGGTGGCGCCGGAGCTGCCGATAGTGCCGGTCCGCCAGTACGTCGAGATGCGCGCATTGTGACCAGAAATGACATAGTTCGTGCCGAGTTCATATTCTTCTCGTGCGCCGCCGAACTGACTGTTAAGGCCGGTATATCTCCCATAGGGCTGAAATCTCCCGATCCCAATCTCCTGCGGAAACAGATACAAGGCGTAGCCGGTCCATGACGTCCCGCCAAACGTACAGAAGCAGTCTGGGTCGCTAAAGGCGACGGCGTTCTGTGCCCAATACCTTTTTAACTCAGCGTTGACCGTGACCACGCCATTGTCGTTCGGGAGTACTTTTTCAAACAGGAGATCGGTGGTAAGATTCCCGTAGCGGCTCCTATTTGCGAATGAACCAGCGCCTTCATTTTGATACTCTCCCCCTACCGCGAGCGCGAGAATATCACCGGCTGTCCCATAGTAGGTACCGCTGGTATAGTAACCGGGATTCTTCTCTTCGTTCAGCAAGTTCCACGTAAGACGTCCGGCATACTTCAGACTGTCCCTTCGATTTGGCCCTGTTGTTGCCGTTGACTGCAGTCCCGTAAATATCCCCGCGACATATTGCAGATGGTGAACACCCCCGCGACATATTGCAGATGTGTACCGCCTGGATGGACTTTCCCGAAGAAGGTCGCGCCATTGTCGCGGCCATAGAGACCAGCCCCGCCTTTGCCAAAGTTGCCGCTGAAGTCTGATTGATTAAACGGTGTTCTAAAGCCATCGAAGACCGCGTGGTAGAACGGACCATTCAGTTCGCCACGCTCCGTCGGCACCAACATCCGCCCGAACCATACGTTCACCAGCTCATTAATCTCGAACTTCCCGATCGCATCGAGTAGGCCGACATTAGAATTACCCCCGAAACCTGCAGTTGAACCTCCGCCGACGTTACAGTTAAAACATTCGGTGTTGAACTCGAAACCGACGTACTTGTGGATCTTCCCGTTGATATAAATACGAGCGTTGTTGACCCCAAAGCTGTTGCTGTATTGTGCACGGTTCGCCGACCCATCTTCTACCATATTGAAACTGGTACGCGTACCCATTCCGAGAGAAATCCATTTGTCATCGTCGGCCTTGATCGTACCGGCGGCGTACGCACTGGGAACCGTGGTTGCCATCCCTGCCACCAACGCCATGGTGGCTCCGGCAACCACAAATCTTTTCGTTACATTCCACCCTCTCTTTTGATCTACTTTCATAGCTAACAGCCTCCCATGCCCGTTGATGACCCCGTTGCTCTTGCGCCTTGAGCTCTCTCACCTAGACAACTTCGTCGCTGCGCACGCCATTGTGCGCACCCCTAGCCCCTTGCCGCCAAATCACCTCTCAGACCGAGGCCTGGAATCTATACGCTGAGAGGAACGATAAACACACTAGGCACCTCCCTAGGAACGTGAGGCAATCTCCCTGGGCTGCCAGGGCCAATTACTCATGGGCCTTTCTGCTGCAATCGTGGACCAGCAGCTGTGACAAGGCTGTCGGCAGGCAGGCTCGCAACGCGGCTGCGCGATCTCGTAACGAACCGCCATGAATTGTGGGCTCGTGGGGACGTTGAGCAAGGGCAAGAAGCGTGGACCTGTTAGTCCGATGCGAGGAGGCCGTGGACGAGGGCGTACTTTGTTAGCTCCGCCGTCGTGTGAAGATCGAGTTGCGTCATGATCTGCGATTTATGAAACTCGACAGTCTTCGGTGAGAGATCGAGGGCCGACGCAATCTCCTTGACCGTCATCCCTTCGGCAACGAGTTGCAACACTTCTCGTTGGCGCGCAGTCAAGGACTTGTCCTCCAGAACTGCCGGCCTCCCCCCGGTGATGACCGACTGCACCAGACCTTTCGCGACCAAGGGGGTGACATAACACTG
>VBOL01000226.1 GCA_005887945.1 Nitrospirota bacterium | reverse complement strand
CCGATTTCGTACAGCCGCTTCTTGTCGAACAGCAAGGTGCGTTTATCATGGGTCGAGAACTCGTACATCTTTGTCATAGCGAGTGCGTTGACGGGACAAGCCTCGACACAGTAGCCGCAAAAGACGCATTTCGTAATGTCGATGTAAAACTCGCTGGCGAATCGCTGCAGCGGACGCTCCGCATCTTCCGAGCTGATGACCTTGATGCAGCGGGATGGGCAGGCGGCTTCGCAGAGGTCACAGCCGACACAACGTTCCTGGTGATCGTCGTAGCGTAAGAGCGCGAGTGCCCCCCGGTGGGTGTCGGGAAGGGTTCGTTGTTCCCGTGGATACTGGAACGTGATGGGTTTGTGGAACATGTGCTTGAACGTCACCTTCATCGCGTCCCAGATTTCATAGAACAATGCGGCCTGGAGGATTTGCTTTATCAGTGCGGTAACACGCATGTGTGCTTCCTGCTCCCTCTTACGCCTTTTCGATCGTCACGCGGGTCTGCTTGAACGAGGGAACTCCAGTCGTCGGATCAACCTGGACCGACATCAAGTCTTTCACTGGCGGCTCATTGAAATGCTCCGGGAAGAAACAGGTCTGCGGGGCGATAGAGTGATCGGGCTGCACCGCCAATTGCATCGAACCGCGGTCCGATGTGAGGCGCACTGTCGTCCCATCACCCACTGCGAGCCGTTCCATATCTTGGGGTTTCATCCTGAGCCGTCCGGTATTGGGGGCAATCGTGATGAGCCCGGAGGCTTTGGTGGACATCTTACCGGAATGATACAGGACCTGTCCCATCAGCAACGCGAAGGGTCGCTGGTTCTTGGAGTCCGATGGAGCGGAGGCTCGATAGCGCGCCGCCACATCGGTGGTGTAGCCGTTTGAGAGATAGCGGTCCACCGTCGGCACAACCTTGCGTGGCTGTCCGAGGTTGTAGTACCCGGGCAGCAACTTCATGATCTCGGCTTGAATATCGTTCGAGGATTCGTATTCCCATTGACAGCCCAGCGCGTTGGCCAGTGCCGTCATGATGTGCCAGTCCGGCAAACTTTCCCCGATTGGATCGATGGCCTCGCGGACGCGCAGGACTCGGCCTTCCAGATTGGTGAAGGTGCCGTCCTTTTCCGCTGAGGTACAAGCCGGCAGCACCGCATGCGCCATGCGCGCAGTCTCGGTCAGGAACGGATCCTGGACGACGAGCAACTCCAGTCGATCCAACGCGGCACGGACTTCCATCGATGCAGGTAACGTGGCTGGCGGGTTCTCTCCGATGACATAGAGGGCGCGGATCTGGCCGCTCCTGCAGCGCTTGAGAATCTCGACGAGATTCGCGCCGGAACCAGCCTCTGGGAGCGTGACGTCCCAGGCCTTGGCAAAACGGTCGCGAGCCGTCTGATCGTTGAATGAGGCTTGACCAGGAAGGAATTCCGGCGCGGCGCCCATGTCCACGGCGCCCTGCTCGTTCGGTTCTTCTGTCACCGTATTCACGCCGCAGCCAGGCTGGCCCAACTTACCTGTGATCCAGGCGAGGTCAATCAGTTTCAAGACGTTCTGATACCCGTCGGGCCGGCGGACGATGCCTTCAGCGCAGAGGATGATGGATCGGGACGCTTCGGCGAAGATCGCCGCGGTGTTTTTCAACGCCTCGACCGACATGCCGGTGTGCGCAGCCACCTGCTCCAACGATACGTGGGCCACGGCGGCCTTCAGGGCTTTGAAAGCTTGCGGGTGCTTCTTGGTGCTGTCTTCGTCGATCAAGTCCAGTTCCAGGGTGGCCTTCACGAGTCCGTCGATCACGAGTCCTTCCGTTCCGGGCTTGATCAGGACGGGATGGGATGCGAGCTTGGCCATGTTCGTGACGGTGGAATCGATGACCACCACTTGCGCTTTATAGACGCGAATCGCTTCTTTGATGCGCACGGCCGTGAGTGGGTTTGTCTCCGTGATGTTGGAGCCAATGAGTATCACGGCTTTGGCTTTTGTCAGGTCTTCCCAGTCGTTCGGGCTCCGCCCAATCCCTAAGGCATGCCGGGAGGCAAGGACGTAGTTGAGGTGGCCATAGCGCGCGCTGCTGTCAAGATGGTTGGTTCGAAACCCGGCGCGCATGAGTTTCTGAAAGAGATACAGCTCTTCGTTGGTGCAGCGGGCGGTGATCAGGCCGGCAATCGCGTCGGGTCCGTGCCTGCGTCGGATTTCGGAGAACCGATCAACCACCTGGTGCATGGTTTCGAGCCAAGGGGTTTCGACGAGCTGATTGCCTTTGCGAAGGAGCGGTTGCTTCAGACGTACGGGGCTATCGATGTACTCGAACCCAAACCGCCCTCGCACACAGAGCCCCCCGTGCCCCTTGGCAGTCTCGGCCCGGTCGCCCCATTTGTTCTTCCAGGACAGAGGTGAGGTCACGCGGACGACTTCAGCGTCCTTGGTCTCAAGGTACATCTGGCAGCCGTCCCCGCAGTAGTTACATGTTGTCGTGGTTTTCTTCATCTGCCACGGCTTGTACAAATATTTAGAGAACTTGTTCGTGATGGCGCCGACCGGGCAGACGGCGAGGCAGTCTCCGCAGAACTCGCAGGACAGTGCGAGATCTCCCTTCGGCACAACTTGATTGAATCCGCCCTTCTTCATGAACTGGAGCGCGTCGATCATCAACACGTCTTTACACACGTTGATGCATTCCGCGCAGGCGATACAGCGATTCATATTAAAGTCGAGCACGGGACTGCGCGTATCTTCAGGAATAAATTTCTGTTTAGCGTTGGCCAGGTTCGTGACCCCGTGCCGGAAGGCCATGTCTTGCAGTTCGCAATGTCCGTCGGCGTCGCAGACCGGGCAGTCGAGCGGATGGACCGAGAGATGTTTTTCCACTGCTTTCTTCCGGGCCTGGAAGAGATCGTCCCCCTCGGTTCTGATGATCATGCCGGCCGTCGCTTTGGCGGTACAGGAACGAACGGGCGCTTTCTTACCCTCCTGCATGACCAAACACATGCCGCAGGAGCCGAAGGGATCGAACGTATAGTGGTAGCACATGGCCGGGATGATCTTGCCCGTGCTCGAAATGACGTCGTAGAGCGAGACCCCACCCTTAGTCATCACGGATTTCCCATCGATCGACAGTTCAATCGTGACTGCTTCCACGTCAGGATTCGTTGCTGGCTTCAGTCCCATGTTTCTTCCTCGCGAAAATTGAATCGTAAAACGCGATACGTATATGCCACGCTACCGTTTACATTTCACATCTCACGTTTCACGTCTACCTGTCGCACTCCCCCATCACAATGTCGTAGGTCCCGAAGATCGTGACCGCATCGGAGATCATGTAGCCTCTGGACATATGGTCGAATGCGCCCATGTGAATAAAGGAGGGGGCGCGAATTTTCAAGCGGTAGGGTTTCCCGCCGCCCGTGCTGACGATGTAGAATCCCAGCTCCCCCTTGTGTGCTTCGGTTCCGCAATAGATCTCTCCGGGAGGGGCATCGAAACCCTGCGAGAAGAGCTTGAATTGCTGGATCATGGATTCGAGATTCGTAAAGACTCGTTGCTTCGGCGGCAACGTGACGCTGGGCACATCGGCCATAATGGGGCCGTCCTGCATCTGCTCCAGGCATTGCCGGATAATTTTCAAGCTCTCATAGAATTCCTGGACGCGGATCCAGTACCGATCGTAGGTGTCGCCGTTCTTGCCGAGCGGCACACTGAATTCGCATTTCGGATAGGCCGAATAGGGCTGGGCTTTACGGAGGTCGTAGTCGACACCCGAGCCCCGGAGCGGCGGCCCACTAAGGCCGAAACTCACGGCGTCTTCCGCCGAGATGATGGCTACTCCCTTGGTCCGTCCGACCCAAATCCGGTTCGTCTCCAGGAAAACCTTGTACTCCTCGATTTTTGGCGGAAAGTAGTCCAAGAATTGTTTCAGCTTCTCGATCAGCGAGGGCGTGAAGTCCCGCTCGACCCCGCCGATGCGATACCAACTGGTGGTGAGGCGTGCGCCGCAGAGTTCGTCGAACCAATCCATCAGAATTTCTCGATCCCGGAAACAATAGAAAAAGACGCCCATGGCTCCGATGTCGAGAGCCTGGGTGCCGATCCAAAACTGATGGCCGATGATCCGTTGGACCTCCGCCACGATCGTGCGCAGATATTCTGCACGGTCCGGCACGGTGATATTCATGAGTTTTTCGACCGCGCGGCAGTACGCAAAATTGTTGTACATCGCGCAGACATAGTCGAGCCGGTCGGTATGGGGAATAAATTGGTGATAGGTGCCGTCTTCCGCGAGCTTCTCCACACCGCGGTGCAGATATCCCAACACGGGGGTAGACTTGACGAGGCGTTCTCCTTCCAATTCGAGGATCACTTTCAGCACCCCATGGGTGGCGGGGTGCTGGGGACCCATGTTGAGCAGGAGTTCCTCCGTGCGCAACGTCGGCAGGGTCTCGCTTCCCGGATGGGCAGGATCGACCTTGTAGACGGTTGTTCGTTGATCTTCAATGCCCATCGTCTGTCCTACCGAGCCGTTTCATCCAGGAACTCGAACGTGTCGCGCCAGCCCTTGCCACGGAGCGGAAAATCTTTTCGCAACGGATAGCCTTCAGTGTAATCGTCGGGCAGGAGGATCCGGCGGAGATCCGGATGGTACCGGAATCGGATTCCCATCATGTCGTAGACTTCGCGCTCCATGAAGTCCGCGCCTTTCCAGAGATCCGTCAGGGAATCCACAATGCAATCCGACTCCGGCACCCTTGTCTTGAGCCGGATGCGCTGGCGTTTCTTGATCGAGTAGAACTCGTACACGACTTCAAACCGTTCTTCGTCATCGGGCCAGTCGACCGAACTCACATGCACGATGTAGTCGAAGTCCATGGCCGGGTCGTTGTGAAGGAATTGTGCGACCTCATGGAGTCGGTCCCGCGTTACAGTTACCGCAAGATCGCCACGCCATTCGACGGCTTTTACGAAGCCGGTGGCAAAGTTTTCTTGGAGTCGGCTGGCCAGTTGCTGCAAGGACATCGATCGAGACCTATATTTTAAGGTTGGGCTTAACCTGATCCGGTTGTTTCAGAAACACGGGTTTCAACATGATTCGTTCTTGTAACTTGAGGATGCCGTCAAAGAGTGCCTCGGGTGTTGGAGGGCAACCCGGTACATAGATATCGACCGGCACAAAGCGATCGACACCTTGGACGACGCTATAACTGTCGTAGATATTTCCTGACGTGGCGCAAGATCCCATGGCAATGACATATTTAGGCTCGGGCATCTGATCGTAAAGTTTTCGGATTACGGGGGCCATCCGCCGGCAGACGGTACCGGCCACGATCATCAGATCGGACTGGCGCGGTGAGGCCCGGAAGACACCGGCACCATAGCGGTCCATATCGTACCGTGATGAGACTGCGGCGATCATTTCGATCGCGCAGCAGGCCAGGCCAAACGTCATGGGCCACAGTGACCCCTTGCGAGCCCAGTTGACAGCTTTTTCCACTGTCGTGGTCACGACGTCGGACGCGCCGTCCTTATCATGACGACCAATTTGGATCAGTCCCATTCCAGGGCTCCCTTGCGCCAAGCATAGACGTAGGCCACCAAAAACAATCCGATGAAGACCAGCATTTCAATCAACCCGATTAACTCGATCTTGGTGAAGACTACTGCCCAGGGATACAGAAAGATGACCTCAATATCGAAAATAACGAAGAGCATCGCGAAGATGTAATACCGAACCGGGAAGGGCATCCGAGCATCCGAGAACGGTTCCGATCCACACTCATAGGTAGTGAGCTTCTCCGGTTCTGGATATTTCGGCTGGACCAGATAACTGAGGAGCAGCGTCGCCACGCCGAACGCCAGCGCCACGAAAATAAACAGCAGAATCGGAAAGTACCTGGTCAGGTACTCAACGAGTAACTCAAAACCGCTCATGGGGCTGACCTTTCAACAGCTTGAGTTGCAATGATGGCTGGAGTTTAGACCGTGGATTACGGGGATAGCAAGCGTCCAAAAGACCTGTGGGATCGACCCGAAAGTCCTAGACTCTGTTGCGTTGAAAGGCGTCGCCGGCGCGAGTGAGAAGCCAGGGTGTTGGGGCGTTTATGCGATCGGCGGCATGGGCGAGGCTCAACCCAAAAAGAACCTGTTCCACTCATGTACTTCTATTGTCCGGCTGGAGTAGCTTATTTATGAGGGGTTCTCGCTTTGTTGGGTGGGGTGGGTGACATGCGGCCTGATGGCATGCGCAGATGGGAGGGTGACACTTGTTCAATTAGATCCCATTCAGGCTCCAGGGCCGAGAAGGCCTTGGCTTTTTTGCGTCGGTGAATCTGGGTCTCGATGCGAGGACGATCTTGGCGTTGATCGCCGTGGGTCGGAGGCTGGTCAGGCACCATGATATTCCCCATCTATGAGAAAACATTCTCCGGATCACCTTAGCATCGGGTCAGTTGGCGGGTCAATGAGGACAAAGCCTCAATATTCTTGACAATGCAGGACTATTTGCTATGGTTCTGACAGCAATACTTGACTTACATGAAGGACAACCACCATGGCTAACTATTCAATGAAATGTGTCGTCTCTCTCATGGTCTGGACGTTGGCCACACCGCTCCTTCCTCTAGCCTGGGCAGCAGACGATCTAAATTTGATCCGATTCGGAGAACCGGCCTTGGCTTATTCGTCCGGCTCCATCCAGCGATCGACTCCACAAGATGGGATCGTGAATGTGATTACCGGTGACAATCAGACCATCGGAGATCACATGATATTGGGAACCCGGGATGTCCTGTACCTTCGACTGAAGAACCCCGGCGATGTCGCGCCCGGAGATCTTTTCACGATCTACAAACGAGCGCGCAAGGTATTCCACCCAACCACCGGTCAATACCTGGGATATTTGGTCAATCGGCTCGCTGTGGTTCAGGTGAGCCAAATTGACAAGGAACTGACCACTGTTCAGATCCTGCGGGCCTACGCAACTGTTTCGCCGGGTGATCCGGTGATGAAGTTCGTGCTTCCGACTGTCGAGGAAGCAGCGGTTGGCGAGCCTTCCGCCGGCGATGTGGAGGGACGGGTTGTGGATTTCCAGTCCAACATGGGGATAATGAACCTTGTGGCGCAAAGGAATATCGTCTATCTGGACCGGGGACGGGAAGACGGGATCAGTCCTGGGGAACGAATGGAGGTGGTTCGATCCGGAGCGAGCCTTCCTCAACGGGTTGTGGGAGAAGTGAAAATCCTGTCCACGGAAGACCGAACTGCCACGGCGTTGATCACAAGATCGAGCTCCCGCATTCTCAAGGGCGATCGCTTCAGGGTGAAGGTTCATGCTCCTGAGATCATGCCGATCTCTCAATCACCCCAGCCATCTCTAGATACCTCCCCTGCTGTGGCTTCTTCTCCAAGCAAGTTCCAGGTCCAGAATGTTGCCAGCGAAACCCGAATCAGCCTGAGTGATTTGATGAAGCAGCTTCGATTTGAATCGGGCGAAGCCACGATCAAGTCCGAGGGCTATCAGGTGCTCGATGAACTGATTGCGTATCTCAAGAGCACTGCCGGCGAGCGGTTGATTCGAGTCGAGGGCCATGCGGATAACATGGAAATCGGTCCCTCGCTCAAGTCGCTCTACCAGACGAACTGGGACTTGTCAAAAGCTCGGGCTGGAGCCGTCCTCCGCTACTTGATTGAGAAGGGCGGGATCGATTCAGCAAAGCTGTCGTCGGTGGGCTATGGCGATACGAAGCCGGCGGCCAGCAATGCAACGGAAGTGGGCCGACAGAAGAACCGTCGTGTGGACATCGTGCTCTATGCGCCCGAGTCGGCCAGAGAAGAATCTGAGCCGGCGGCGAAGCCAAATGAGACCGGCGATAACGGAAACACCTTGTCCCGTCTCAGTTCAGCGGAAAGCGGAGCTCCGATCTCCGCAGTGGATACGACGATCCCAGTGGCTCCAACGGGTTCGTCCAAGGTGGAGCCCTCATCTGTCCCTGCAGATCCTGCTCCGGCGACGATTCCGGCATCAGTTGGCCAGGGCAATTCAGATCAGAACCCCGCTGCTCCGGTCGCCCCTCCAAAGTAAATTCATCAATTATCGTGCGGAGGGTTGACGATTCAACGTCAACCCTCCCCGGTTTCCCTTCAGGATGTTTCCATTCTTTCTCTCTCATTGTTCCCACTTTTCCGGTGCTGCTACAATGCCGCATGATTTCGACGCAGGTAGCCCCGCCGCGTACAGAGCCTGAGGCCCTATTCGCAGATGTCATTGTCCCGCGGCATCTAGCAGGCCCGTTCACCTACACAGTGCCCTTGTCGCTCCGACCCACACTGTGCATTGGACATCGAGTGCTTGTGCCCTTCGGACGATCGATTCTCCAAGGGGCTGTAATCGCCCTCTCCCATGTGCTTCCTCATGGTCTCGATCAGGCACGCCTCAAGGAGATTCGCTCGTTGCTTCCGGAGGGGGCCGCAACAGATGTGTCCTCGAACTTGTTCCAGCTCTCACGGCAGGTGGCCGAACAGTATGTCGCGCCATGGGGACAATGTCTCAGGTTGGTGCTGCCTCCGGCACCCAAACCACGAACACAGGTTAACCACTATAAACTGACAGAGCAAGGGCAGGCCGCACTTGCGGCTCGCGAACCCTGCTCAGTGAAGGCGCGGGCACTTCTCACAAGGCTTGAGAAAAAGCCATCAGGACTTCGCCGGTCGTCTCGCCGTCTTGGTTCTGCCGACTTGTTGCACGATCTCAAGGCTCGCGGGTGGGTGGTGGAGGTCCAGGACTTGCCGTCTGACTCGACGGCGCCCATTGCTCGACCTTCCAGACGGGTAAACCAGGGCAATTCCGGCATCACCGCACCGTTCCTTCCTGACCCCACAATGTCTTGGGCGGAGCCACTGTTCGAGGCGCTGAGAGGTCAAGGACCGTCTCGGGCTCTGGTACAGGCTCCCTGGACCGATCGATTGGGGCTGTTGCAGCAGGCCGTTCGCCTGGTGCTCGACCGTGGGCAGACAATCCTCATCATCGTTGGCGAAGCAGAACGGGCCCAATGGGTTGCAGGCTTGATCCGTGATGACGAGACGAGCATCTCCCCGGTCTGTTTCCATAGCGGTCTTTCAGGCCATGTGAAGGCCGAGATGTGGGATCAGATTCATCGACAGGTCGTTCGAGTGGTCGTGGGGACCCGTTCGGCCATCTTCCTCCCATTGACTACAATCGGGGTGATTTGGGTCGAGGGAGAAGAAGATGCGGCGCTCAAAGAACTACAAGAACCACGCTACCATGCACGGGACGTGGCCTGGCTGAGGGCGCAGGATGAACGGGCGGTGCTGGTGCTGAGTTCGTCTCATCCCTCTCTTGAGACCAGGGCGGCGGTGGAACAACGAGGAGTCGTGGTACGCAAGCTCATGCCGTCCGATGCGCGGCCGAGCATACAGATCGTTGATTTACGCGATCATGGTCGCGGCACGGTGTTAAGCCAACCGCTCGTTCTGGCGATTGAACAGGCGATCGGGCGCCGGGCCGGCGTTCTGTTGTTTGTCAACCGGAGGGGCTATGCCGGTGCCCTCGTCTGTCGTGACTGCGGCCAGGTTCCCCGCTGTCCTGCCTGTCGCGTGGCGCTGATGTACTCTCGGCAGGCGGGTCGTCTTCTCTGTTCCTACTGCGGGGACGTTGCACCCATCCCCGAGACCTGCGTCTCCTGTTCCAACTCTCGCATGCAGTTGATCGGGGAGGGCACAGAGCGGGTGGAAGAGGATGCGAAGCGATTGTTTCCTCACGCCTCAGTGATTCGGCTCGATGGAAATACCATGCGGCGACCAACGCAGGCCGAGGCCCTCTGGCGGAGGATCGAGGAAGGGGGGTGGGATATCATCGTCGGGACACAACTGCTGCTGCGGCGCGGACCTCTCCCGACGATGGGCCTCGTTGGGATTGTGCGGGCGGACGCAGGACTCAGCGTGCCGGATTTCCGATCCGCCGAACGTACCTATCATACGCTCCTCGATGCGGTCAGTCTTGCCGGTTCGGCAGGGGCTGGCAGTCAGGTTATCGTGCAGACCTATCTGTCATCTCATCATGCGATTCAGGCTGTGGCTCAGAACAACGAATCCGTCTTCTTATCGGAGGAGCTGTCCCATCGGACTGCATTGGGGTATCCGCCTACGGTCTATCTGATTGCCCTCCTCGTATCGGGGATCAACGAGAAAACGGTTCGCGACGCTGCCACGGCCTGGGTGGCTCGACTCACCGCCTGCTCTTCACCGTCCGTGACCGGACAGACGGCTGCGGCAAAGGCCCCTTCGACGGCTCAATCGATTGGTCGGCCCGACCGTCTCACTGTTCTGGGCCCAGTCCCCTCTCAGGTGCCGAGACTCCGGGGACGGTATCGGTGGCAAATTCTCGTGAAGTCGTCTGAACGGGAAGCGGGGCTCGAAACGGTGCGGATCACGGTCAAGGAAATGGAACGGACATATCAGGGCCGAGCCATCAAGTTCGATGTCGACGTCGATCCGATCGAGATGTGGTAGGTCTTATCTGTGTTTGCGCAGGCGTCCTGATTGCGGCGTGGGTGGATGGCTGTCGGTTGCATCGGTTGATGAGACGGTGATGGGCTGGCCGGCTCGCTTGAAGAGCCCATAGGAGATCGTTATCCAAAAGATCGCCGAGAGGAGTCCCGTCTCAACGGCTGAGAGGATCGTCCCCATTTGTTCGTCGGTCGGTTCCGTCGTGGTCGAGCGGACCTGAACCATTGTGACGATGGGCCACGCAAGGCTCTCCAGGCCAAGCAACAGGGTGGCCCAGGCCCAGACCAGTCCAACCGTGCGCCCCTGCCAGATAAGAAACCCTGCGACGCCTCCTGCGACGAGAAAGACTCCCCAGGGTGAGAACGAGTCCCACGCCAGCCAGGCACCCGCCGCCACGACGAGGCTGCCAAGCAGGGCATTGAGTTGGGGGCTCCACCACGTGGTGACCATATTGGCTGTTGTTTTCCGTGGACGATGCGCAAGCTAGTGTGAGTTCTAACGGCGTGGTTGTCAATGGAGGTGCCCGTCGCCGAGCCGGGGACGAGACAAAGCTAGATCTACGACATTATCCACAACATGCAACCGACCATGCGTGAAACCGTCTTGCGGCGGCTCTGCTCAAAAGACGAGCCCTGGTCGGTGATCTTTGTGTCAAACGATCCGAATCTCACGCCACACGTCGATCGGCGAATCATTCTCGATTGAGTGGAGGAACACGGTGGGGCTTACGACCATGTTCGATCATTTCGCCCGAGCGCATCGCAACTCTTCATCAGCCTGCTGATCGCCTGCCTGGGTTGGCTGAGCGGACAAGCCTTGAGCCGCGTCGACCAAGACCTGCGGATCAAGCATGTCGAGTACACGCTCGGGCCACCGATCTTACCCACATTTCTGCAAACGTCATGCGATACCAGAATACCATCATCCGCGCCCTCGAGTCGGACAGCCAAAAGGACTTCGAGCGGATCACGGAACTCTTGCCCGCACAGCGTGCAAGAATTCAGCATGCAGTAGACCGTTATGCGGCCGTGTGAGCCGAAGTATATTGAGGCGATCCGGTGTTAGTCTCGACCATTACTTTTCCGTGGCAAGCACGACCGTGCAACTCTTGACGCAGGAATGGACGACCGTCTCCGCGACAGAACGGGAAACCATCAGGCAGAGCGCGGAAGAGCACGCCTCCGACAACGCAGGCCCGAAAATGACTCAGGTCAGTATCGCGCTGGATCGACTGCTGGACACCGTGGCGGACGTGGCAAAAGATAGGCGCGATGAAGGCAGGAAGGCGATCCAGCATAAGGGCCTCCTGCTCGTTGGTGGAACCCGTTTCATCCCTCTCCTGAATCTCTCTTTCTCACCAGGCAGCGCGGAGTGACCCCCCGTCAGGCTGACGTCCTGGAGGAGTCTGAGATCAATCCCCGTCACAACCCTATCCCGCTTCGATTGGCCGGTGATAGCCCACGCCCGGCACTGCGTCCGGAGTAGTTCGCTTCCGGGTCACCCTACCTGCGTATCACCCTGACTGCTCCTTCGCGCGACAGCCTGAAAGAGCTGCACACGCTCCTCTCCGGTGAGCGGTTTCCACGCTCCAGGTACCAATCCGTCAAGCGTCACGTGCATGATCCGAACACGATGTAACGTGAGCACCCGATACCCCAAGACTTGGCACATACGCCGAATCTGTCGATTGCGTCCTTCGGTGAGAATGATGCGGAACCGTGCGGGACCGAGTCGTTCAATCCGACAGGGTTTGCTCGGACGCTCGAGAATGACGACCCCTTGAGCCATGCGGTCAATGAACGTCTGATCGAATGGATGATCGACTGACACCTCGTATTCTCGTTCATGCCCGTGCTCAGTTCGTAAAATCTCGTTCACGATGTCCCCGTCGTTCGTGAGAAGAATGAGGCCGGACGAGTCCTTGTCGAGTCGGCCGATCGGAAAGATCCGCTCCGGATGGCCGATCTCCGCGATGATGTTACGAGGCACATGCGACTCACTGGTCGTCGTCACACCCACCGGCTTGTAATACTTGATATAGAGCGCGGCCGTTCCCCAGGGAATCACCTGTCCATCTCGCGCGATGACGTCGTCAGGACCGACCTGATCTCCCAAGCGGGCCACCCGCTGATTGATGGTCACGCGACCGGATTCGATCAGGCGATCGGCCTCTCGCCGAGAACAGATGCCGTGGTGTGTAAAAAACTTATTGATGCGAAGCTTGTCGGTCACAGGGTAGGTATGCCGTTTCAGTGGACGCGACGGCCGGCTTTGATCCGTCCCAGCATGCGGTAGATCAATCGAGCGATACAAAACTGGGGAGCGACAAACCCTTCGATCGGAGCCATCTCGCTGATATCCATCCCGAGGATACCCGGTCCATTTGCCAAGGCTGTCACGAGGTTCACCGTGTCGTACCACCCCAGCCCACCGGGCTCGGGAGTGCCGAGCGCGGGGACGAGCGAGGCATCAAGCCCGTCACAATCGAAGGTCAGGTATACCGGCCCACGACAGGCCTTCGCCACCTCGGGAACCCAGCGGGAGGCCTT
This sequence comes from Nitrospirota bacterium, assembly GCA_005887945.1. GTDB lineage: Bacteria > Nitrospirota > Nitrospiria > Nitrospirales > Nitrospiraceae > Palsa-1315. The sequence continues at coordinate 3,163 of VBOL01000226.1, read as the reverse complement.
GCCTTCGTAGGGGCCGGACGGGTCAAGAATCTCGGCGGCAAAGAACGTGGCAATTCGATCGGTGCTCTTAATGCGCTCGATTTCCTCGGGAGAAATGGAACGAATGCCGACTTGGACCAACGGCAACCCGTCGTCGACCACGCGGGCCATCACGCTGGCGTGGCTATAGGGATTCCCCCGATAGGCCTTCCGCAAGTCGCCATGCGCATCGATTTGCACCACACAAAGATCAGGATAGCGTCGGGCATGGGCTCGGATAGCCCCAAGCGCACCGGTATGCTCCCCGGTCAAGGTGACAACAAACCGCCCGGTACCGACATAGGGATTGACAAACGCCTCAATCGCATCCACTGCCTGCTGATCGACTTTGCCCTCAAGATCGAGAGAGCAAATGGTGGCAATCCCGCCCCACTCTCGATAGGGCTCACACCGGAGTGTTTCGTCGTATAACTCGACTTGTTGAGACGCCTCGATGATGGCTGAAGGGCCTCGATCGGAGCCCAGCACATAGCTGGAGGTATGTTCGTAGGGCGCAGGCAGGACGTAGACACCCGCCTGATCAGGATGGCACCAGGGCTCCTCGAGCCCGAGGAAGTTCTGGTCAATACCTTCCCATCCGGCGGGAAGTGTCATGGGCGTATGCTCACGCGGCAGGGCTAACGACGCCGCTTCGGTAGATTTTCTTCTGGGATGAACACGGCCAATGCGATCACCGTCGTCCAGCGATTGGGTTTTCCGATAGCGGACTGGGTGATGTTGAGGGTCCGAACGATCTTGCCGGCCATTTTGAAGACTTGTTCCCGTTCTTTCCACGCGATGTTCGGATCGAATTCGACACCGAGCGTCGTGGCCAACATCTGCGCCGCCAAGTCTTCCGTATACTCACCCGTCTCTTCATCGGTTTCGCCATGCGCATGGTGTTCGGACAGATACCCGTAGGTTCGACGATCGGTCGGGATCGCCAACCCAATCGACGCGGAGGCCAGGCGATTCCGTTCATTCGTTTCCGACCGCGCCATCACACAGAACGTGATTTCACCGGGATTCAATAACTTCTCGCCGCGCGCACGTGGGATAATTTTGCAATTCGGCGGATAAATCGACGACACCGTGACAAGGTTACAATAGGCGACGCCGGCGCTACGCAAGGCTTGCTCGAAGGAGGCCAGCTTTTCTTTGTGGACTCCGACGCCTCGCGTCAGGAACATCTGCGTAGGTACCATCGTCTCTTCTCCTTACTTCGTCCGACCAAACGGGTGACGGACGCCTCGTTAGCTGAAATGCACACCCACGGTAAGCCTCATATAGGCACAGGGTCGCTGTTGTACCAAGATTGGCAGCGCTTCGCAATATCCTGCGACGTTTTTTCTCTAGCAGGCTGTGGGAAAACCATTTCAGCACAGTAGACTTCGATGGCCTGCAGGTCTGGGACAACAGGATGCGAGATTGGCGAGAAAGGCGAGACACTCGGAATCAGAGCTTGCGTGTCGCGCCTGCCGCGCTAGGCCTGCCCGTCGCGCGCTTGAGCCGCTGGCGGACTTTTTCAGCATCCTGCTAAGCCTCGACAGGTGATTTGAGGTTCAACACCAGCATGCGAGGCTCGGTCATGTCCTCTATCGCGGACTGAACCCCTTCACGCCCGACTCCGGAGTCCTTCACGCCACCATACGGCATGTGGTCGGCGCGAAACGTCGGAATCTCGTTTGCCAGCACCGCTCCAACTTCAAGGTGCCGAAAGGCATGAAAAATTTTATTCACATCCTGGGTGAACACCCCAGCTTGGAGCCCGTAGTCGGACTGATTGAGCGCCGTGATCGCTTCGCCGAAGTGGCGGTAGGGGGTCACGGTCACCACCGGCCCAAACACCTCCTGACAAGAGACTTTCATTGTTGGCGTGACGTGCGAGAGCACAGTCGCCTCCATCACCGAGCCCATGCGTTTCCCCCCCAGAAGCACCCGCGCCCCTTGCGACACGGCTTCCCCGACCCATGCTTCCACACGATGGGCCGCGGCCGGATCGATCAACGGTCCGACCACTGTCGAGTCGTCGCTCGGGTCGCCGGCTTTCAGACGCGCGACTTGCAACAGGAGCTTCGTGGAGAAGAGGTCCGCGATGGAATGATGGACAAAGATTCGCTGAACGGAGATACAGGTCTGACCGGCATACCCGAACCCGCCGACTGCGCAGCGCTGGGCGGCAAACTCGAGATCGGCATCGGGCTCCACGATCACGCCCGCGTTCCCGCCAAGTTCCAACACCACCTTCTTCTTTCCGCACTTGGCCTTCAGCATCCATCCCACGGCGGCGCTGCCGGTAAAGCTCAGGAGTTTGAAGCGAGGATCGACGACAAGCTGTTCTGCCATCCTGTTGTCGCAGGGCAGAATGTTGAGTGCGCCAGGAGGAAGTCCAGCCTCCAGAACCACTTCGCCCAAGAGTAACGCGGTCAGGGGTGTCTGTGGCGCCGGCTTGATGAGAATGGAATTGCCGGCGGCCAGAGCCGGAGCGACCTTGTGGGCCACAAGATTCAGGGGAAAATTGAAGGGAGTAATCCCGAGCACCGGACCGATCGGAACCCGACGGAGAATGCCGAGATGGGAATCCGTCCCAGGCGTCCAGTCAAGAGGGATCACCTCGCCCGGAATGCGCTTGGCCTCTTCAGCCGCAATGGTAAATGTCTGGACAGCCCGATTTACCTCACGCTTCGCATCGGCAATCGGTTTGCCGGCTTCAGCCGTCATCAGGCGGGCAAATTCCTCGCGTCGGTCATAGAGCCCGCCCGCGATCTTTTGCAACACACGATAGCGGGCGTGGGACGGCAAGGCTCCCATAGCGGCAGCGGCATCGACCGTTGATTGAATCGCAGCCTCGGCGTCGGCAGAACTCGCGTTCGACACCTCGGCGAGTAGCTGACCTGTAAACGGATTGTTCACGGGGACAACGGTTTCTCCGTGCCGCCACAGACCTCCAATCAAGAATGGACGTGGTTCCTGCACGAGAGACGCTCCGCGGGTGGTGAAGCCTCAGTCGACGGACTTAACCGATGCCGCAGGAGCCGGCTCAAGATTGGCAGCCTGTTGGGCGATACCTGCCTTGGCAACCAAATCCTCTGTGCCCCAATCACGAATCGCCTCAAGCGTGAAGGCCTCATAGGTCGAGACGCCG
>VBOL01000225.1 GCA_005887945.1 Nitrospirota bacterium | reverse complement strand
CGACGCCAGGATCACCGAAGCCGAAACGCGCTCGAACATGATCGCTCACACCAGCGAGCTCTGCCGCCACGGTTGCTATATGGACATGATGAATCCCTTCCTGCTCGGCACTCCTCTCCGGATTCGCATCGTCCACCATGGTCAATTCCTGGACGCCGCTGTCCGTGTTGTCCACTCCCAGCCCAACATCGGCATGGGCATCTGCTTCGACGAAGTGGACCCCGGGCACGCCGGAATTCTCGAGGGGTGGCTCTCCGAACTCCAAGCCGCCTAGGCTTTTCCGCACTGCCGGCGATGTTACGGCTTATCTGTGCGCGGGTCGCAGGCCCTTAACTCCTTCGCACGATGCGGGTGCCGCATGCTTCACTCTTTGAAGCGTGCGGGTTTTAGCTTTTGTGATTGAAGCGCAAGCGCAATGATCGGAATCTCCCGCCAACTTCTTTCAGCAATTCCTTTTTGCGCCCACGACATTCGGCATCCTACTATAGCGCACGCGGGCAGAGTCACCGCAGCACGTCGGGTAAAGTTATGTCGTCTGCGCCCTTGGCCTCGTCGCGTTCCGTGCCGCCTGTCCGGGAAGGGGCCGTGGCGCCGCAATTTGGACCAGTAGTCTTATAGCGGAAGCTTTCTAGCATCGCTTTGACGCTGCGATCACTTGGAGGTTTGGCGGATACGTCAGAGGCGGCATTACAGAATACTCCCTAACGGAGATACCGTCTTAGCCCGATTGTCGTGTCCCTCGAGACTCCCTCATGCTTAAGCATCCAGCCAGGAATCAATTGGTGTCCTCATGCGATCTTCCGCGGGACAGAATATCTATTCTCGGCTCCAATCAGCGCTCCTTCTGCCCTCCATCCCAGCCTTGGACGGAATTCGAGCCATAGGAGTTCTTCTCGTCATTCTCTATCACCTGAGGAGTGAACGAACACTGCCTGTTTTCCCTGGCCCGCTCGGCGTTCTGAGTTTTTTCGTCCTCAGCGGCTTCCTGATCACCTGGCTGCTCCTGAAGGAAGAGCAAAAGTTCGGAGCGATTTCCTTGAAGGGATTCTATCGAAGGCGCGGGCTGCGCATCTTTCCCGCCTTTTATGTTTTTTGGATTGTTGCTGTGGCCTCGCGCGTAGCCGTTCACGGGCAAAACATCGCGTGGTCCTACGCCCTCAGTGCATTTTTTTATGTGAGTAATTACCACTACGCGCTCCTGCCTCCAACGACGCATTTCCTGATCCATACCTGGTCCCTCTCCGCGGAGGAGCAGTTCTATTTGCTGTGGCCGCTCAGCTTTCTGCTGTTTCCAAGAAAAAGAAAACCGCTCATGATTGGCCTCTCCGTGTTGATCGCGGCGATATGGTTTCATCGCGTTCACGTCTGGATGGTTGCGCGCGCCACCGAATACATCACCTACGCCTTTGACACGCGCGCGGACGCCCTCCTGGTCGGCTGTCTGCTTGCCCTGGCCTTGAAAGAGGGGCTCGGAAAGTGGCTGGTGGAAAAGATCTGCCGCCCCGTTTGGGCCCCTCTTGGAACGGGCCTGCTCATCGGCATTTCGGTGTTTGCAGGCCAGTCGTCGGAGGGATACAGGTTGACGGGCGGGCTAGCCATCGAGCCTTTACTGCTGGCCATCTTGATGTGCCAACTTATCGTGCACAGCGCGTCGTGGTTGTGGAAGTGGCTCAATGCTAGGCCCGTGGTGTACTTGGGCAAGATCTCCTATCCCTTGTACCTCTATCATGCGTTCGCTGAGCACATTGCCTTGCGGATTCCCGGCTTGAGCACACCCCTCTTGGTACTGACGACCATCTTTCTTGGGATCATCATTGCAAGCTGCAGCTACCATTTCATCGAGAAGCCTTTTCTGGCCCTAAAATCCAGGCGTTCACCGCCGCGCCGAACATCAAGAATCACTCTCACTTCACCGGACCTCGGCGATCGGCCCACCTCTTCGCCAACTCCAGCTTCTTGAGGCGCAATCCCCCTGCTTCAGCAGTCCCGCCTTGCTTTGAGGATTTGTACTATAATGTACACGGAGCGCTACCACCGAGCCGTCGCATAACACTCAGGATACCGGCGAGTTTTTTCTTCAGGATTCCGCTTCACCGCGCGAGTTGGTCTTCTCCCCGGGGCTTCCCAGCGGCAAATGGGGGTGGAGGGCGCATTCCAGCAGGGGCATAAGCCGAGCGGGTGTAGTATGCACGGCTACAGCACAGACTCCGAAGAAAGGAGGGTCGTTCCTCTTTTCCTGGCGGTTCTCGCCATCGCCTTGGCGTGGATGTCGTCAAAATTTCTCTCTGCCGTTCACCTCTCGGTTCCTTGGTGGGTG
>VBOL01000222.1 GCA_005887945.1 Nitrospirota bacterium | reverse complement strand
ATCCTGGTGCACAAGACATCCTTCATAAAGGCCTGCAAGGTCTCAAGATCCGTGCCGAGATGGGCCTCCACTAACGTGCGGATAGGATAGGGAAAATGACGGATATGCCACATGACGCACTGTGGCGTGAGCTACACAGAGTGGACGTTTGAGAACTGTTGGCTCTCCCCACGAGATGCACAGTTCTCCGGAGGCGAAGATTTCTCGGAAAGTTTCAATGAGAGAATCAGGGACGGCTGCACGGGATCGCAAGCAGGCGGAGGAAAAACCATTTCGGCACAGCAGATCTTCGAAGCCCTGCACGGCTGGAACAACAGGTGCAAGATCGGCGGGGAAGGCGAGACACTCGGAATCAGGGCCTGCCTGTCGCGCCCGTCGTGCTAGGCCTGCCTGTCGAGCGCTTGAGCCGCTGGCGGACTTTTTCAGTCTCCTGCTAGCCCGAATTATTCATGATTACTGTCGCGAGACGTTCGAGACTGAAGCCCGCCGGGGCTTCTCGCAAGTAAGGCCGACGTAGGCGTACTTGCGGTCCGTCGAGGAAGTCAAACGAGAAAAGACCCGCCGGGCAAGAGCATCAGACAATGTAGCAGGTATTCATGAATAGTCGGAGCTAGAGCAGATCGCCGATCAGCCTGACCGCCTCTTCGGGCGAGGCAGCGGCATGGACGAGATGCGGCGCGAGATTCTTGAACAGGCCCACCCCAGCCTTGTCGGCCCCCAACAGTATCACGGTCTTCTTTGCCTTCAGCGCCAGTGCAACTTCTGAGACCGTTCCAGTGCCGCCGAGCCCACAGGCCACAATGACGTCGCTGGACATGACGTTCACGTTGTTGCGCGCCTGGCCCAGGTCCGTAACTATCGCCACGTCTACATACCGAGACACCCGTGCCTTGTCATCCGGCAGAATCCCGATCGTCAAGCTGCCGGGCACCGACTTCGCCCCCTCGCTGGCCGCGTCCATCACACCGCTCGCGCGCCCTCCTGTCAACACCACCCATCCTTGACGTGCGATGAGTTCTCCCAAGCTTTTGGCGTCGGCCAATTCTCGGATGCCGGCCTTGGCCGGACCCATGACACCTATCACTGGTTTTCTGGTCGATTGTCGGATCGGACGTTTCACGGAGCGCACCTCACTGGGCAAAGGCATTGGCACAGGTTGCTGGGGTCAGAAATATACACCGAAGGCGGGGAGCTTGTCGTGCAACTCTTGCGAAGTGTCAGAACGATAGGATAAGGCGCACGGCTTACGTTATGGTTTTCCCCACAACTCTTCCAACCGCTTGGCGCGACCGCAACTGTATTTGTAGAATTTGTAGCGGACGGGGTTCTTTTTGTAGAAGTCCTGATGGTACTCCTCGGCGGGATAGAACTGCGAGGCCATCACAATCTGCGTGACGATCGGCTCTTTGAATCGTCTCGATTGCTCGATCGCCTGTTTGGAGGTGTCCGACTCACGCTTCTCTTCGTCGGTCTGAAAGAAAATGGCGGAGCGATACTGGCTGCCGTGGTCGCAGAACTGTGCGTTCGGTGTGATCGGATCGACGTTGCCCCAAAAAGCATCCAATAACTTCTGGTAGCTCACTTTGGCTGGGTCATAGACCACTTCGACTGACTCTGCATGCCCCGTTCGTCCAGCGGACACCTCTTCATAGCTCGGATTGGCGACCGTACCCCCCATATATCCCGAGGTCGCAGACAGCACCCCCTCAACCTTCTCGAAGGCTTCTTCCATGCACCAGAAACAGCCCCCCGCAAAGTAGGCCTTGCCGAAAGTCGCGTCCACTGCAGCCTGGCTGGTCGATTGGACGTTCCAAATTCCGATTAGGAAAATGGCCACGGCAAGAACTGATAGAGCGGCTTGTCTTCTCATGAGACGGTCCTCCTCACTGACTCAGTCGAATAGCTTTGTGAAGCCTTACACATCCCCACGGGCATGGCTTCGATTCGGATGTTCCTGTACGATCAAACTCCGTGCAGATCGTTGCCCGTTATCTCGCGTGTTTCTTCCTTGTCGCCACCGCCGGATGCGCCTTCTGGTTCATGAAAGATGAACCCAGGAAGTCCTAGTCACTAGCCCTTCACATTCGAGAAGCAGCCGGAATGAAGTCGGCATGGGCCCAGGCCTTCTTGAAACGATCCTCGGTCTCAGCCGCCTGGTCGTCCTTCTGTTGGGCCCGGAGGCTCTGCATCAATCCGATCAGCGCCCACCCGTTGTCTGGATGGTGTAGAAGGTCCGCGTGATAGACCGCTTCCGCTTCGGACAGGCGATCGGCCAGCAAGAGCACCGCCCCAAGATGGTGCCGCACGGACAACGGCCAGAGTGGCGGCTCCGAGAATGGGAGGGCCTCTTCTATTTTGATCGCCTCCTCGAACAGCCGGATCGCGTCATCATAGCGTTGACGGCGCGCAGCGAGTTCTCCTGCCAGGACCCGCTCAGCAATCTTGAGAAGCGCCCGCTCGGTCTTTTCTTCCGTCGTGCGATCCCGGCGGATCTGCTTCGTGAGTCTGGCAAGGGCGACGTGTTCACCCTCAGCCCCGGGGAGCCGACCGGTCGCAACAAGGGCGAGCCCTCGTCCCAGTCGCCACATCCCTTCCATAAATCGCAATCCCTTGGACGGCGGATGTTCCCTGAGCAACTCCTCCCACCGGCCGAACCGAATCATCGAGAAGATCGGTGTTGGGAGGTAGAGTTCCTTCCAGCGATCTTTGCGGGCCTCCTCCGTTGTGATAGTCGCCGTCAAGTCGCGAGCAGCTTTCATGGCTTCGACGTTGCGTCCCTCCATCGCCAAAGAGGCCCAGAGAAAATGGAGATTGTGCGTGTAATACCCATCTGCATACTCGCCGGTCTGGTTTTGGCTGGCCAAGTACTGTTGATCGATGTCGACTGCCTGCTGAGTCAGTTCCACCGCGTCGTGGTACTTCCCAAGCCGCATGTAAATGTGGGCGGGCATATGAAGGAGATGACCGGCCCCCGGCATCAGGCCAGGCAGCCGCTCCGCACAGGGTAAGGCCCGTTCCAGTTGCGATGACGCTTCGACTGCGTGCAGGTAATAGTGGCAGGCCCCCGGGTGATCGGGGTTCTGCGCGAGCACGGACTCGAGCGTGGTGACGATCTCGTCGGTGCCAGGCTGCGGTCCTCCATCCGGTTTCCACAAGTCCCAGGGCCGCAGATCCATGAGCGCTTCTGCAAACAGCGTGGAAGCATCGGCATCCTCGGGGAATTGCTGCGCCACCGATCGCATGGCCTTCGCATAGGCCTCATCGAGTCTCTTGCGCTTGGCCCCCTTCCGGCCCACGTACCGTGTGACCAACGCGTCGATGTAGGCTTGCTCCCCGGGAGTGGCGCGGTCTGCCACTCGCCGAGCCTTCTGGACCATCTCGATGGCGCGATGTTCGTCTTTCTTCTCCATCACACTATTAATGTTGGGGCCGAGCGCCAGCGCAATTCCCCAATAGGGCATGGCCGCCTGCGGATCCTGTTGGGCCGCAGCTTCAAACGATCGGATCGCTTCTTCGTGGTTGAAGGCATAGACGAGTCGGAGCCCCTGATCGAAATAGCGTTGGGCCTGTTCCGATGTGGTGGTGATGGGATGGTGGAGGGAACCCAGATTGTCGAAAAGCGGCGGAGTGACGGTCTGGTCGCCAGGATCGGCTTTCGCTGATGAGAACATCGCAAGCCAACATGACATGCCTACAACCAAGAGCGTAGCGAACATCGATCCTCCCCTAACCCGCATTAGCTTGTTACTCAGCCCAGGTCCAATGCAATCTTGGTCTACTGCGATCGTCCGTCTTGATCAATGTTCCGAATAAGGACTGCGCGTCCTTTGTCATCCACGAAGACTTCGATCCGATCCCTGACATGGGCCGGTCGATCGATTCGAGTATTTTCATCATGCGCCACGCGGTTCGATGCCACTGACTTCCTGAACCACATAGGCCCCACCCTCGACCGACGTCACCTGGCCTTTAGAGAAAAGGCATTTGCTGGAATTGGGAGCCGCACATCGCCGACCGCTGGTCTCCCAGCGTGCCCCACACGATCCCTCGTCCAAGATCTTCCTGCTTCGAAATTCCCGCGATGTTGCAGCCGAGGCCAAGCAGGCTTGCGCCCAGCACACTCATGAGGTACCACCATGGCATCACATCTATATTTTCCCCCCGCTCTTATCTACCCTTGCTCTCCCGCCGAGTCAACAAACTGATGGTAGGTTGTCCGCTCATGGCGGACGAACTTCAGAATCGGGTGATGCTGGAAAAGTTGAAGTCGCGAAGCGTCATCGCCGGCACGAGAAGCTTGCCGGTTTCGGACGTGATCGCTTCAGCCGGGTTTGTGAAGGCCGCGATCCGGTTGAAGACTCGCAGAGGGCTCTCGTGAAATCGAAGGTTCTTCACCGCCGACACGATCGCTCCGTTCTCGACGAGATACGTGCCATCTCTCGTCATACCGGTCAGGGTGAGATCGGTCGGATTGACCGTCCGGATGTACCAGAAGTTCGTCACGAGGATGGCGCGCTCCGTGCTCTTGATCAACTCCTGTAGGGTCGGCAAGGACGATCCTCTTCCTGAGAGGCAGGGGGCATCGAGCGTGGGGATATTGTCGATCCCTCGCGCCTTCGCTGTGAACCGATCGTACGCAAGCTGCGTGAGCACCCCATCTGCAATCCAGTCGGATGCCCCGGTTGGCAATCCATCAGCGGTGAACCCAATGCCCAAGAGATCCTCGTGCGCCGGGAGATTGCGGAGCGTCAGTCGCTTGTCGACAATCAACTGGCCCAGTTTGTCTGAGAATGCACTCGTACCTTTCTCGTAGGACTTCGCATCGAGCGTCCAGAGCATCGAGGACCACAGCCCGGCGACGGCAGCCGGCTCAAGAATCACGGTATAGCGCCCCGGCGGCAGTTCGCGCACCTCCAGGCCTCGTTTGGCTTTATCGATCGCGGTGAGTGTCCGCTCCTGGACCCTCAGATGATCGATGGACCGATGGGCCGCAGCACCCCAGCCAGTGGCCTCGCCGGCCTTAACCGTAAGGCTGAATCGAGCATCGGTCCGTTCTTCGTGGGCGAAGAGTCCCGTACTCGCGGCAACTCCGACCGTCGCAATCGACGAGGACACAATCCCAGTTGCGCCAAGATTTTCCATTCGGCATTGCCCGATCGCCTCATTCGTATATTCCAGTCGACGGGCCGGCCCAGCCGCGGCAGTTTCGGCTCGCGTCGTGAGAGGTGTCAGATATAGCTGTGGCTCCACCGGCGGGAGGTATTCCGGATCGTCCGGCGACAGGTGCGCGATCTGCGTGGCTCTAGTCACCGTCTCTTGCACCGCCCCCGCGGTAAAGTCCGTCGTGCCGGCAGTGCCGTGACGTCGCCCGAACGCCACCGTCACACTCAAAGACCCGCGCCTCGTATCGACGTTTTGGACAATCTGATTGTTCGCAAACCGCGTCGTCCCGCTATGCTGATCGTGCAACGCAACAAGCGTGTGGTCGCCGGTCGAACGTTTCAGGACCTGTTCTGCGATAAACCGGAACTCGTCCCGGCTCGTCAGTTTCGGCCAGGTCTTGTGGCCGGTCGCACTCATGATCCGGCCTGCCCTCCGATGACGTTGACGCTGCGGAACCGCGCGTGGGACGCCGCGTGGGTCATCCAGCCGGACTGGCCCGGCTGGCCCTTGCCGCACGTGATGAACCCATACCGCCGGCGGTGCGGTCGATCCGCGACACCGTCGCAGCTGCCCCAGAACTCCGGCGTGATCCCATGGTAGATGACATCACGAACCATGTGTGTCCGCTTCCCGTTCTCGATCATCCAAAATGCGTCGCCGCCGAACTGGAAGTTATAGCGCCGTTGATCGATGCTGTAGGACCCGTGACCTTCGATGTAGATGCCCCGCCTCACATCGGCGAGCAGCTCGTCGAGGGTAGTAGCGCCCGGCTCAAGGCCGATGTTGGCGATGCGGACGATCGGGACACTGCCCCAACTGTCCGCCCGATTGGAGCCGCGTGATCGAGTCTCGCCGATTTTCGGCGCGACCTCGCGATTCGTGCAATAGCCAACGAAGATGCCGTCGCGCACAATGTCCCATTGCTGGCAGGCCACGCCATCGTCGTCGTAGCCGGTCGCAGCAAGGGTCATCGGTTCACAGTTGTCGGCCACGAGATTCACGTGCGGAGAGCCGTATCGAAAGGTTCCTCGTTTTTCGGTCGTGAGAAAGCTGGTGCCGGCATAGTTGGCCTCGTACCCAAGCGCGCGGTCGAGCTCGCTCGGATGGCCGCAGGACTCATGCATGGTGAGCGACAGATGTTCAGGATCGAGGACGAGATCGTATAGACCTGGCTTCGTCGTGGGCGCCTTCACTTTCTCGACGGCCTGAGACGCGATGCGCGGGGCCTCGGCCAGGAAACTGGCGTCCTCGATCAATTCATAGCCCATCCGAAGATGCGGCGTATTGAAGCTCCGCGAGGCGAACCGCCCGTCATGAACCGCCGTGGCATCGAAATCCCCGTTCACGGCCAGGAGGTCAAATTCCAGGCGCGATCCTTCGGTCGAAACAAAGAGCTTGCGGTCCCGACGAGCCCACAGGCTCGCGCTGCTCCGCACGATGCCGGGCTGTCGATGAACATACTCCATCGTCTCAAGGAGCAGTGTAGTTTTGTTTTCGAGCGCGACGGCAAACGGATCGATCCGCTGCCTCGTGACGATCCGGTCTCGATGGACCGGCTCATCGGCGAGTTTCACCTTTTCA
>VBOL01000224.1 GCA_005887945.1 Nitrospirota bacterium | reverse complement strand
GGCGGCGACTCGGGAACCCCGATCGTCGTGGCCAATCCGGCGTCGCCCCAATCGGCGGCGTTCCGGGAGATCGCACAGAAAATTATTGCGGAGGTCACCGGCGGTACAAAGGGAGTTCCACCGATTGAAAGCCTGTTGAGCAAAATCAAAAAACCATTTGCGACAACATAACCGAAGGGCGAAAGGACGGGTAGGCAATGGGAGAGTTCGTACGAGTGACAGGCACAACCGATGTGCAACCGGGCCAAGGGATCGTCGCAGAGGTGAACGGCAAAACCCTTGCAGTTTTTAATGTCGCTGGCGCCTTCCACGCTATAGACAACACCTGTATCCATCGTGGTGGCCCGCTCGGCGAGGGGGATCTCGAAGGGTCCGTCGTGACCTGTCCCTGGCACGGCTGGCAATACGATGTCACCACGGGCGCTTGCGTGGCGAATCCCGCGGCGAAAGTGGAGCGGTATGAAGTGAAGGTCGAAGGCACGGACGTGAAGGTGCTTCTCTAGCAGAATGCTGAAAAAATCCGCCGGCGTTCATGGACCGCGGCGCGTGACGCGCGAGAGCCGGATGGTTTCTCTTGTTTATCTAGTCTATTTGGTTTGTTTGGTTGAACGAGACAAACCAGATGAACGAAACAGACCAGATGAACCCGTCTGGCCAGTCTAGCTCGGCTAGGCTCTTCATCATGATCATGCCAAATATGGACCGGGTTGACGTTCTGTTCCTCTATCGTCAAATGCTGCTGATTCGCCGGTTCGAAGAAAAATCGGCGGAGATGTACGCCCTCGCAAAAATTGCCGGTTTCCTGCATCTCTATATCGGCGAAGAGGCCATTGCAGTCGGAACCATCGCCGCACTTCGACCGGATGACTACGCGATCAGCGCGTACCGCGACCACGGGCACTGTCTCGCCCGAGGCTCCGACCCGGGCCATGTGATGGCCGAGCTGTTCGGCAAAGCGACGGGTCTGTGCCAGGGCAAAGGGGGATCCATGCACCTGGTGGATGCTCCACGCCGGTTCATGGGCGGCTACGCCATTGTCGGGGGCCATATTCCCCTTGCCACAGGCCTGGCCTTCGCGACCAAGTATCAGAAGCTCGACCTCGTGACCGTCTGCTTCTTCGGTGAAGGGGCGATCCCGAGCGGCCAGGCACACGAAGCGCTCAATTTGGCGGCCTTGTGGAAACTTCCTGTGATCTTCGTCTGCGAGAACAACCGGTACGGAATGGGGACGTCGGCTGAACGGGCCATTGCACTCTATGCGGACGTGGCGGGGGCGGCCCGCTCCTATGGCATCATGGCTGAGCGCATAGATGGCATGGATGTATTGGCCGTGCGCGATGTGATGCGTAAGGTCGTCGAGCAGGTGCGCGGGGGGAAGGGGCCATTTTTCATCGAGGCGATGACCTACCGGTTCATGGGCCACTCAATGTCCGACCCGGCACACGGACATTACCGGACCAAAGAAGAAGTGGAGGAGCACCGTAAACGGGACCCTCTTCTATTGCTGAAGGAGACGATCCTGAGCACCGACCTAGGTACCGAGGCCGATTTCATACAGCTTGAACGGGAAGTCGGCGAGGTCGTGACGGCCGCCGTGAAGTTCGCTGATGAGAGCCCGTTCCCTGTTCTATCGGAGCTATATAATGACGTTCTGGCTGAGTAACCGGCTGGTCAAACAGCTTTCTGTTCTCACCCGCCCAACCCAGCGCGCCAAGACGCGCCTCTCCTCAGGCAAGGCCGCAGGGGAGAAACAACCGGAGGCGTACCCTTCTCACCCGCCCACCCCGAGCTGCCAGAGCAGCTCCTTCCCGATGGGGTACGTTAAGGATTGTTTCGAGCTGAGAACGCAGCTGGAAGGCTGTTTCAACAGCCGTCAGGTTGTCACATGCTGATGTCCTATCGGGAAGCGCTTAACCAGGCTATGCGGGAAGAGATGCGTCGGGACTCGCGCATTTTTCTGATCGGGGAGGAAGTGGGCTACTACCAGGGCGCCTTCAAGGTCAGCAAGGGTTTCGTGGAAGAATTCGGTCCGCAGCGGGTGGTGGATACTCCGATCACGGAAGCCGGCTTCACAGGCCTGGCAATCGGCGCCGCCATGGCGGGGTTGCATCCCATCGTCGAGCTCATGACCATGAATTTCGGCATTTTGGCATTGGATCAGATCGTCAACAACGCCGCAAAAATTCATTACATGTCGGGGGGGCAGCTGTCGGTACCGCTTGTGATTCGCGGACCTGGCAGCGCAGCGCATCAATTGGGCGCGCAGCATTCGCAAAGTCTGGAGGCCTGGTTCTGTCACGTGCCGGGATTGAAAGTGATCGCGCCGGCCACGCCGCACGATGCGAAGGGCCTGCTGAAGAGCGCGATCCGGGACAACAATCCTGTCATCTTCATCGAAGCGCAATTGCTGTACGGAACGAAGGGGAATGTGGGAGACGGTGAGTACACGATCCCGATTGGTGTTGCCGAAGTGAAGCGTGCCGGACGCGATGTAACGATCGTCGCCTATTCGAAGATGCTCCAGCTGGCGCTGGAAGCAGCCGATCAGCTCAGTCGAGAGGGCATCGAGGTCGAGGTAATCGATCCCCGCACCCTCAACCCGTTGGATCTTCCAACGATCGTGGCCTCGGTAAAAAAGACCGGGCGTCTCGTGATCGTCGAAGAAGGCTGGCGTTATTGCGGGTTGGGTGCGCAGATTGCCGAGAGCGTGTACGCGGCGGCATTCGACTACCTGGACGCCCCCATCCAGCGCGTCACAGGAGAAGATGTGCCGATGCCCTATAGTCGCCCATTGGAAGATGCCGCCCTCCCTGACAAGGCGCGCGTCATCGAAGCCGTCAAAGCACTGTACGGCGTACAGTAAGCGAAGGAGGCACGATCACCCATGTTTGCACAAACCCAGGCTCCCGGTCATATCGAGATCACGGAGACGCTCGTTCGGCTCTATGTGTTCCTGACGCAGTATCTCGACCGCTGCCTCGATGAGGCAGCCAGAAAGTCCTACCCGGACGAGGAACTGCACGCGCATCTCTCCACGACGCGCGCAACGATGGCGGACATTCTCGCGGTGAATCCCGTGGTCAAAAGTAAAGTCGAAAAGGAATGCAAGGACGTGCTCGCCCTCGGAGCCGCGATCTTGAAAGGCGGCCATGAGCGAGCCTCGGCGATGGAGCCGATGCAGGCCCAGCGCGCCATCCTGCGGAACAAGACCATTGCATTGAGCGATCTTTTGGCCGTATTCCGGGCTCTCTGACATAAGGAAAAGCGTGACGCGCGGGATATGCGAGAATGCGCGATGTGGACAGATTGGATTTCCACCTCGTTTGCTCGTCTCGCGCGTCCCGCCCGTCTTGCACGGCTTTCTATCCGGAATTTGCTATGTCAGACCAGGCACAGGAGAAACATCAATTGGCCGGCCTCGATACACGCGAACGTGGCTTCAGTAGGCCAATCGCGTTTGAGCAGGGCGACGGAGGATATCACGCCATTCTGCGATATGAAACGACGCGCGTGGTGACTACGGCGCACGATACACCGGGGGCCGCGCTGGAGGAATTAATTCGCACGCTCCAAGGACAGGGCTACTCGCAACTCCGCAGCCAACTGAGCGTCCGGGGGGGCACCTACTTGGGTTCTCAGGAGCCTTGGATTGAATATCCGGACCCTGCGCAACAGCCCGAAACACCAGATGGATTGATCAGCAAGTTCTTCGCATGGTTTAACCGCTCTCCTAGTTAAATGGTGATGATGATTGAAAGACAACTCCTAATCTTAAGGATGCTCAAAAAGGCCAGCGGTCACACCCGCCCAACCCCAGGCGCGCCAAGACGCACCTCTTTCCCGGGCGAGGCCGCAGGGAGCAAAAACCCCGAGGCGTACAACTGTGGTACGTTGAGAGGGATGCGAGACCGAGAACGAAGTTGGGGGACTTTTTCAGCATCCGTGAGGGACTTTTATGGCTAGCCGCATCGTAATGCCAAAATTAACCGACACCATGGAAGAGGGCGTCCTCCTTGCCTGGAAAAAGCGCGAAGGGGATTCGGTGCAGGCAGGGGAGGCGCTCGCTGAAATCGAAACCGACAAGGCCATCATGGATCTCGAGGCCTTCGCCTCCGGGATCCTACGCAAGATCCTGGTGCAGAACGGCGCAACCGTGATGTCTGGAACGTTGATCGGCGTCATCGGCGGAGCAGATGAGGATATTACCTCGGCATTGACCGACACGATCACTGCCGCGCCATCGGTCAGTGGCGGAACCAGGACAGGCACGCCACCTGCTGCCGGTCCGGCACCCACCTCGCCCGCGAGTCCACAGGGGACTCGTGTCATCGTCTCGCCCCGCGCGAAAACTCTTGCTGCCGACAGGGGAATCGATCTCTCCACCATCACCGGAACCGGTCCTGGCGGGCGAATCGTGGAAGAGGATGTTGTAAACGCTACGGCACCGCCGACGCAGATGCTGTCGGCCGGAGTAGACCAACCGCTGAGCCAGATGCGGAAAGCCATCGTGCGAGCGACGACTCAGAGCAAAGCGCCGGTGCCGCACTTTTATCTGACGAGCGAGATCGATATGGCGCAGGCAGAGCGGTTCCGTGATCAGTTCAAACAGAACCGAACAACGCATCCCTCGGTCACCGATTTACTGATCAAAGCCGTAGCGATCGCGCTCAGCCGCCATCCAGAAATCAATGTGTCATTCACCGGCCAGGCCATCAGGCGGCATGTGCGCATTGATATCGGGATCGCCGTCGGCATCGACGACGGCTTGATCACGCCGGTCATTCGCAATTGCAGCGGGAAGTCGCTGGACGATATCTCGACCGAATCGCGTGCGCTGATCGATCGGGCTAGGAACAAACGCTTACAGCCGCAGGAATACACGGACGCCACCTTCTCGATCTCAAACTTGGGAATGTTCGACGTGGAAAACTTCATTGCGGTGCTCATCCCCCCTCAGGCAGCGTCAATCGCTGTGGGCGCCATCCGCGACGCGCCTGTCGTCAAAGACGGCACGGTCAAGGCGGGCCGGCTCATGAAGGTGACGTTATCCTGCGACCATCGTGCTCTGGATGGTGTGCAGGGGGCCCGCTTCCTGAAAGAGTTTAAACGCATCCTTGAACATCCTTCGGAGTTGCTCCCGTCCAAGGAGACTCCATGAGCTTTGTGCCACTTAGCCAACTGAGAACTTCTTCCGCTGATTCATCTCCGCCTATCAGCCATATGCCATCAGCCATACGCTCTTCGCAGCGCCTTCCACCCTGGTTTAAAGTCAAAGCGAAGACTGGTCCAGACTACCTCGACATTAAGCAGACGATGGACCGGCTCAATCTCCATACCATTTGCGAAGAAGCGCGTTGCCCGAACCGATGGGAATGTTGGAACGCACGCACCGCGACGTTCCTCATCCTGGGCGACATCTGCACCAGACGCTGTCACTATTGTTCAGTCGAGACAGGCCGACCGGCGGCGATCGATCATGAAGAACCGCGTCGCGTCGCCGAAGCGGTCCAGGTGTTAGGTCTTCGACATGCCGTGATCACATCGGTGAACCGGGATGAACTGGAAGATGGCGGCGCCGCGATCTTTGCCGAAACGATTCGGCAGACTAGACAGCTCAGCCCAAGCTGCACGATTGAAGTCTTGATTCCGGATTTCGAAGGGAATGAGTCAGCCCTCGCGATGGTCTGTGTCGAGATGCCGGAGATTCTGAATCACAACATTGAAACCGTCCGGCGGCTGTTTCCGGCAATCAGACCACAAGGAAAGTATCAGCGATCGATCGAGTTACTCGGCAAGGCGAAGCAATTGGGCATGCGCACCAAGTCCGGGTTGATCCTCGGGATGGGAGAAACCATGGACGAGGCCCGCGAAGTCATGCGCAACCTCCGCTCCGTCGGCTGCGACATCATGACCATCGGCCAATATCTCCAACCCACAAGACAGCACCTGCCTGTTACGCGCTTCTACGATCCCTGCGAGTTTGCCATGTTAAAAGAGGAGGGGATGGCCCTTGGCTTCACCCACGTCGAATCCGGCCCGCTCGTCCGCAGTTCCTACCACGCAGAACAACAGGTAGCCCCCGAAGGGGATATACCTCGGCCATGAGCCACCACAACGTCGTCATCATCAGCGCTCATCCGGATGACATGGAAATCGGCATGGGCGGAACAGTCGCCAAACTAGTGGAGTCCATGGCTGTGATTACTTCGGTCGTCGTGACGAACGGTGGCCGGTCGTCGAATCCATTCGCGTTCACGGAGCAGCGGATGGCCGAAGTGAGAAGAGAGGAGGCTCTCCGTGCCGCCGGCGTCTTGGGAGTAAAAGACGTGATCTTTTGTGACGAACCGGACGCGGCGGACGAAATCAATACGACGGCTGTCACAGAGAGACTTATCGAGATCCTCGTTCGCCTGCGACCAACCGAGGTCTATACGCTGGATGAGGAACTTGACCGACATCCGGCCCATCGCCTTGCCGGCAAGCTGGCGAGGGAAAGCGTCCTTGAAGCCGGCATCGTTCTCAGCGGTGGCATCTGGGCTTACGAAATCTGGGGCCCCTTCGCTACCTGGGACCGCCTTGAGTACATTGACCGTTATGTGGCCAAGAAGATGTCCGCCATCGCGGAACATCAAAGTCAGGCGGCAACGATACCCTATGGGGAAGGAGTGCTGGGATTGAACCGCTGGCGAGCCGTGTTTGCCGATCCCAAGGCCAGCGCTCCTGCAGGTGTGTATGCGGAAGTCTTTCGACGGGTCACGATCTCTCCTCTTTCCACATGAGCTCCGTTTCGCCACTCATTCTTTTACATCACCACGCAGGATAGCCGAGCGAGACTGGCCAGACGGGTTCATCTGGTCTGTTTCGTTCATCTGGTTTGTCTTGTTCAACCAAACAAACCAAATAGACTAGATAAACAAGAGAAACCATCCGGCTCTCGCGTTTCACGCGCCATGGTCTGTGGCAAGGATTCAGAATGTCCCTGTTCTTTGCACGTGCGATTCGCGTACCATTGATACGATATGGAAAGCCTTCATCAGCTCGAAACGGTTATTTTGCTGTTGATAGCCGTGCTCGCCCTTGCGGGGATCGCGCGCAAGCTCGTGATCCCTTACCCCATCTTGCTGGTGATCGGAGGGTTGGTCTTAGGCCTCATTCCCGGCGTGCCGACACTGCGACTCGATCCTAACGTCGTGTTCCTGGTCTTCCTTCCCCCTATTCTCTGGTCAGCGGCCTACTTCACCTCTTGGCGTGATTTTCGTTCAAACCTTCGCCCGATTACCCTGCTGGCTGTTGGGCTCGTGTAGGCGACGACCGCCGCCGTAGCGATGGTCGGACATATCTGGCTGCCGGGATTGGGTTGGGCTGGAGCAATTACGCTGGGGGCAATTGTTTCACCGCCCGACGCCGTTTCGGCCACCGCGGTCGCAAAGCGATTAGGCCTTCCACGGCGCGCGGTCACGATCCTGGAGGGAGAGAGTCTCGTGAACGATGCGACGGCGCTCATTCTGTATCGCGCCGCGGTCATGGCGGCGATCAGTGGCACCTATACATTCAGCGACACAGTGTGGGACTTCTTCATGGCGGCGTCAGTGGGTGTCGTTGTCGGGCTCTCGGTCGGCGTGGTGGCCCGCTGGGCGCTGAGATTGGTGGAAGACAGTTTCAGCGAGATTGCGATCACACTCCTAGCCCCATACATAGCCTGGGTTTTGGCCGATCAGGCGCACTCTTCAGGCGTGCTGGCGTGCGTGGCCGGAGGTCTTTATCTTCGCCATCATTTCAGTGAGGCTGTTGCGCCTACGACAAGGATTCAAGCGAGGGCCGTGTGGGACTTCCTTGTGTTCGTACTCAACGCAGTCATTTTTATTCTGATCGGCCTGCAACTCGGTGCGCTCCGTGAGGCCGTCCCATCTGGAATGTTTGTACCGCTCATTCTCAGCGGGGCACTCGTGAGCGTCACCGCGATCGCGGTGCGGATGATTTGGGTGCCGCTGGCCGCGTGGATCCCGAGACTGTTGAGCCCCTCGCTGCGGGCGCGCGATCCGATGCCGGCTTGGTCGATTCTGTTTATTATCGGCTGGACCGGCATGCGCGGGATCGTGTCTCTCGCGGCGACATTAGCGCTGCCGCTGACAACTGCCGCCGGAGCGGCGTTTCCCTTTCGGGCGGAGATCATACTGATCACCTTCTCAGTGATATTCGCCACGTTGGTTTTACAGGGCTTGTCACTTCCTCCTCTGATCCGCGCCTTGAGTTTAAAGGAAGAGGGGACTCTGGAACGTGAGGAGATGCAGGCGCGGGAACATGCGGCGACGGCCGCTCTCGTACGCCTGGAGGAGGTCGCGAACGAAGGGTGGCCTATTCCCGAACACCTCGATCAGATGCGCGTTCACTATGGCGACCGCGTACAGCGCTACGCCAAGGATGGAACTGCTGCTGATTGTACGCCAGAAGCCACCGAGGTGTTCCGGCGTTTGCGGCATGAGACGTTGACGGCTGAACGCCTTGCGGTGATCGGTTTGCGGAACGACGGTGCCATTAGTGATGACGTGCTGCATCGTCTAGAGCACGAGTTGGATGTGGAGGCGCTTCGACTAGGAATTGGCGAGCGGCGGGTCTTACCTGGAAGTTGACGATGTCCCGGTCACTCGGTATCTGATCGATCCTCCCAATGCACCCGTTTCATGATGTGATGAATGCCCGGCGCGAGGAGTAGGGCCGTGACGGCGATCACGACCAACCCCGAATAGAGCGCGAAGAGCTCTGCGAAGACTTTCCCGGGCTCTGACAAATCTACCTTCACCGGCCCCATCCCGCCTAGGAGCATGGCCGCATTTAAGAAGGCATCCCGCCAAGGCAGGTTCTCATAGTGGCTGTAGCCCCACATGCCAACTGCCAGAGACGCAGCCAGAAGAGCGACTGAGAACGCCAGATGAAGAAGAAGGCGTCGAAATAACACATGCGGATTCGGAGCGGAGCGGCGCTCTGTGCTCATCGGGCCTCCCCAAGGAATGGTGTGTAATCGGAGCTGATTACACTATCCTGCTTCATGGCCCTCCGCAATCTGTGGTTCCTTCGGTAGATATCGCTCGTTTTTTCATTTGCCAATTTTAGAGTCAAGGGCTTCGCCCTCGGCTTCACCCAGGTCGAATCCGGCCCGCTGGCCCCAGCTCCTACGACACAGAACGACAAGTGGTCTGAATCTGACCCCTGACCTGTGCACCTACGCTTATTCGTTGGTGCTCCTTCCTTCCGCCTCATATTCGTACAAAAAACGGGATGGCCATTAAGATCACTCCGACTATGACAAGCGCATAGACGTTCGCAATAAAATAGGGA